>CALALS010000056.1 GCA_937925525.1 uncultured Flavobacteriales bacterium
GCTGAAGTTGAAGCGGGTATTGGTGCAAAAAAAGAACAGATTGATACTTTTTATTCTAAAATAGAAGAGTATAAGAGGTCAATAGATGCTTTGGAAAATCAAATAAAGACCATAATTAAAAAAGATGAAATAATTAGTGATTTAATTAACAAAGCTGAAACTGCTTTAAATTTAAGGTCAGCTGAAGGAATCAGTGCGGCATTTTCTGCTCAATATGGTAAAGCTAGTGATGGTAAATTGAAAAGGGGTTGGATTTGGGGGGCAGTTGTATTTTTGATAGTTGCAATTTTGTTGACTGTATGGATTGTAACTGGAAAGTGGATAGATAGCCCTGATTCATTTAGTTCAATTGTTGGGAGAATTGTAGCAGTGGCTATTTCAATTACTGGGGCAACTTTTTGTGCAAAGCAATATACTAATCAAAAGAAAATAGAAGAAGATTACGCATACAAAGCGACACTTTCAAAATCAATAGTTGCATTTAAGGGAGAGATAGAAAAAGGAGAAGAAGGAAAAAAACAAGTTAGTGAATATCTTACAAGAGTACTAAATGAAATTCACAAAGACCCTCTAAGGTATGGAGACTCAAAAGAGGCTTCTAATACTGTGGATGCAATAAAAAATATGTTAAATGAAGTTATGAAATCTGGAAAGGGTTAATCAAAAACATCATTATTTAACCAATTTCAGTACTCTTTTTATACCTCTACTACACAATAAATGATGAGTTGTGGATAAAAACTGGATGTATTGCCAGGTTTTAAGAAATTCAATAGGTACCTTTGTACATTAATGGGGAAAAAGTATTCGGATATCAGAAAGAAAATTATTCAGACTGAATCTCAGTGGGGGGAGGATGGTCCTGCTTTTGTAACTCATTACTTGCAAAGCCAAAAAAATGGTGCGGCAAAATATTATAAAAAGGGGGCAGAAGTATATATTAAAAACATTATTCAGGAGCCTGAGTTTAACTATTCTATACCTTTTACTTATGATGTACCTTTTCCACCACCAAAAAATTCTGATTTTAAGTTTATAGATTTATTTGCAGGAATAGGGGGATTTAGAATTGCTTTTCAGGAATTGAATGGTAAGTGTGTGTTCTCATCTGAATGGAATAAATATGCAAAAAAGACCTATGATGCCAATTTTGGGGAAGTGCCATTTGGAGATATTACCCAAACGGATGAAAAGAAAATTCCTGACCATGATATTTTAGTAGGTGGTTTTCCTTGTCAGCCATTTAGTATTGCGGGTGTTTCAAAAAAGAAAAGTTTAGGAAAAAAGCATGGATTTCTGGATGAAACGCAGGGTACATTGTTTTTTGATATTGCGAGAATTATTAAAGGGAAAAAACCTAAAGCTTTTTTACTGGAAAATGTAAAGAACCTGAAATCCCATGATAAAGGCAACACATTTAAAGTAATTGAAAAGACATTAAAAAAACTGGGATATATTGTGTTTAGTCAGATTTTAGATGCAAAACATTATGTACCTCAACATAGGGAACGTATTTTTATAGTAGGATTCAACAAAGAATATTTTAGTGAAAGCATTGTGTTTAACTTTCCTGAACCACCAGAAGAAAAGCAACAGATTAAAAATATTCTGCAACGGAATGTTGACGAGAAATATACATTAACTGATAACTTGTGGGAATATTTGCAGAGGTATGCAAAGAAACATCGTGAAGCAGGAAATGGTTTTGGTTTTGGGCTGGTTGATAAAAACAGTGTTTCAAGGACTTTAAGTGCAAGATATTATAAAGATGGTTCGGAAATTCTTATTCCTCAAAATGGTAAAAATCCAAGAAGATTAACACCTGAAGAGTGTAAACGACTAATGGGTTTTCCTGCTGAATTTAAAATTAAAGACATTGGTGTTTCTGACACTCAACTTTACCGTCAATTTGGAAACTCTGTTGCGGTTCCAGTAGTAAGAGCAGTTGCTCAAAAAATGATTGACTTTATATCTGTTTATGAAAAAGAACGGATAAGTAAAGTTAATGGTATTAATAGTTCAAAAGATTTAAAATCTCATTTTTCTCGTAAAGTTGAGGAAGATGTTTTGATTTAATTCTAAACTGACTTCTTCTTTTAACTACTGGCTTAGTGGAAACATTTTCCATTTTAATTCCCGGGTCGTAGTAGATATTCCCTGTACTCATTTGTTGTAAAAACAAATCAAACCTTGTTCCTGTTCCCAGAATAATATTATTTCCATAAGAATACTGTTGAGAAGGTGTCTTTCTCATTAACGAAGGGACATAACTTGCTAAAGCATGTTTTCTTCTCCAGTGTTCCAGTAAGGATGTAAAAGACCAGCTGGCAGTTTCATTTCCTTTTTCATCTATCAAAGCAATGCTACCGGAAGTATTTCGGATTTTTCCTGTTTCAATATCAAAACCAGGTAATTCCAAAGTTAATTTTGTGGTAGGGTGTTTAATTCCGTATTTATGAATACCACCAAAATTCAGGCGATCAGGTCTACCCATTTTGTCTTTATACCCATAAGTTCTTATAAAATAATCTACTCCTTTTTCTTTGTAGAAACCTCCGGTTGGCTCAGGAGTCATTAATGTGATAACTGAGCTTTCTATTTTGTCGAAATTGTTTACTCCAAATTGTTTTACTTCCCATCCAAGATAATCTGGCTCAGAGTAGCCATTTGGAGTAATTCCTAATTCAGCTTCTAACGTATAACCTCCACAATTAGAAGATTTACAAGGTAAAATATTGTGATTACTGTCAAGCCTTTTAGAATTAATCCATCCCGATTGGTGGATTCTCAATAATTCATGAATTAACTTGCCCCTTGAATCTTTTTGGGAAAATTCAGCTTTTACAGGGATAACTTTAAACACACCATGTTCTTCTTCCCAGTTAACTTTTGAAAATTCCTTTTCAATTTCACTATCAGGAGCAACAACATGTCCTATGATTTTTCCTGTGTTATCTATTCCAAAAAATAAAACCCTGCCTTCAATTCTATTAGCCATTAATTCAGAAGGAGGGGAAGTGCATCCTTGTAAAAAGCCGGAAAACCTTACTTCGGGATATTTTGGGTAAAGAATTAATTGTGATTTTGGCGCATGATTTAATTGTCCCTGTTCATCAATCCAGTAAAAATCCAGAGGAGTTTTAAATCGTGAACGAACCCAATCCCCACTGTCATCTGCAATTACATCAGTAAAAGGAAAAATATTAAGAATATCAAAACTGCCACCAAGATAAACCTGGTTTTTTGAGTTGTCATTTGCAGCAAGTGTTTTAGCATAAATCTTATGACAGCCCTTGTCAGCAAATAATTCTATTAGCTTTGATAAATTCATTTCTTTAACAATGTTACAAGTTTTTCTAATGTTTTTTCTCTTTTATTTGTTTTTAATTCACATTCCCATATAATTAGCACATTCCATCCTGAATTTTTAAGATTCTTTTGATGTTTAACATCATTCTCGACATTTTTATTGATTTTATTCATCCAGAAGTCAGTTCGTGTTTTAGGAACAACAAAGTATTTGCAGTTTTCATGTTTGTGCCAGAAACAACCATGTACAAAAATGACTGTTTTCAAACATTTTAAGAAAATGTCTGGTTTTCCTGGAAGGTCTTTAACATGTAATCTGTATCTGAATCCATGTGAATAAAGATATTTTCTAACCAGAATTTCCGGTTTGGTATCAGTTCCTTTAATTTTACTCATGTTATATGAGCGTACAGAAGGTTTATGAACATCAGCCATAAAAACAAATATAATTATTACTGGTTATCCTGTAATATCTTCTTAAAAAGCATCATTTAACCAATTTTAACAGTCTTTTTACACAATAAGGGGTTTTAGTTAAGCGTTTTATATATAGGAACAACCTGATGCCTATAGGGTTTTACATGGTAATCTTATAAAAAAAGGGAATGTTTAACTAAAATTTTACAACCATGAAAAAGCATGAAGAAGACAAGCTTTCGATGTACTATGTGGTACAGAAAGTTTGCACCGACCATAGTTCGGTTTGGAGCAGTTTACCTGCATTTACGACAGCTTTCGGAAATTTTGGCACCAAGATAAGTGCGCTGGAGGCTGCGGTAGCAAAACAAGAAACGGTGATTACCGGGCATGCACAGCAGAAGCAAAAGGCTGAGGATGCTTTGGTGGCTAAAACACTGGAAATTGCCAAGGCGGTGTCTGCCTACGCTAAGGTACAGGATGATGATGTGCTGAAGAATAAGGTGGCTTACAGCAAAACTGACCTGGTGAAGGTGAGGGATTCGATAACCTTGCAACGCTGTATGGTGATACGTGATGAGGCGCAGCTAATTATAGGTTCGCTGGGTGCTTATGGCGTTACGAGTACTGACTTGAACCAGTTGCAAACGCTGTTGACTAATTTTTCGATGTTGCTACCTACTCCAAGGGCTGCGATTACTGACCGTAAGCGTGCTACGGATGATATTTCTACTTTGGAAAGGGAGATTGATGAGATTCTTAAAGGCCTGATGGACCCCTTAGTGGAGAACTTTAAGGCTACGAATCTTACTTTTTACAAGCAGTATTTTGATGCGCGTATTATTGTAGATACTGGTGTGAAGGGTAGTGATGATGATGCTTCTACGCCAACGCCTACTAGTCCGGCAGCGTGAGGGGGATTAGGCACTAGATGACTAGGCAAAAGGCAATAGATAGTTAGCCAAAATGCAATAGACAGTTAGGCAAAAGGCAATAGCCACTAGTTGACTAGTGAAACCTAAGTGGGGATGGATGCGTAGAAGGAAGTAATTTAAGGATTTTCTTTTTGGTCTAACCATATAAAAACTCTCGTCTAGCTTTTCAGGGCGGGAGTTTTTTGTTTCCTTATCCGTCATTCTGAATCCGCCTTTGGCGGTGAAGAATCTAATTAAGATGGCTGGATTAGTTTCGCTGTAACACCTCCCTACCCTTCCCGATGTTTCGGGACAGGCTCTCAAGGAGGGATAATATGTTTTCACGGGAATGATAAATGTAAGATGTATTCGAAAAACAAAAAAGAGTATTTCATTCCTGACGGAGTGAAACGGAGATCAGGAATCTAGACGCTTATTAAACCGTCCCGTAAAGTGGATTCCTGCCTTCGCAGGAATGATAAAATGTTTTCACGGGAATGAAAGAGTCACCTCCCTAACCTTCCCGATAAATCGGGACAAGCTCTCAAGGAGGGATATATTGAATAATAAATGAAACTTTGATGCGTTATATAATTGGTTAATGACTTTTCTTTTAATCAGCCCATGATTAAATATAAACTCTCGCTCTCCTGGCTTTGGGCGGGAGTTTTTTTTGGACATAAGAGGTAAGATGTATGATGGGAGATGTATGATGTATGATGTATGATGGAAGATGTATGATGGAAGATGTATGATGGAAGATGTGTGATGGAAGATGTATGATGTATGATGGAAGACGTGTGATGTATGATGTGTGATGTGTGATGTATGATGGGAGATGTGGGGATTGAGTTTTCAGAATTCAGAATTGAGTGGTGAAATTGGGGTTATTGGCTGATGTCGTCATTCTATAAAATGTTATACTTCGAATATACCGAAAGCTTTGCTTTCTCTTCATAATCTCACCCTTCGACTCCGCTCAGGGTGACAATGCTCAGGGTGACAATGCTCAGGGTGACAATGCTCAGGGTG
>CALALS010000057.1 GCA_937925525.1 uncultured Flavobacteriales bacterium
CGCTCTTTGTAAAACTCAATAATTTGTTTGTACCCGATTCCTAAACGAGAAGTATAAAATTCAAACTTTGGTTCTTCTTCTGAGGCAATTCTAATTCCTACTTGAAAGGGTTGCTCTAGATTGTCTTCTAAAACTTTTAATTCATCGGTATTATCTAAAACAGGTAAAACGTTGGTAAATCCTTTTTTCTGTAACCGTGCAATACTTTCTACATAATTGGCTTTTTTGTAACCATTATGAATAATCATTTTAGTGTTATCGATTAGGCCTTTTTCGTATAAGTTTTCAATAATGTTTATATCGAAAGCAGAAGAGGTTTCCAGCTTAATGTCGTGCTTTAAAGCTTCTTCAATTACATAAGAGAAGTGAGAGCTTTTGGTACAGTAACAATAATGATAGTTGGCTTTATAATGGTTTTTATCAAACGCATTTTCAAACCATCCTTTTACCTTGTTAATATTATCTCCAATTTTTGGTAGGTAGGTAAACTTTAATGGACTTCCGTATTCTCGCACAATGTCCATCATATTCATATCATGGAATAGTAGTTCGTTATCTTCTACGCTAAAATCTTCTTGTGGAAAATCAAAAGTCTGGTCTATTAAGTCGTAATATTTATTTTTCATTTGCCTTTAAAAGTAATATAGAATTTTTTAATTGATTGTATTGGTGCTTTCAATATATCAATCAAATTCTAATAGGCAAATAAATAGAGGAGAAATTGTTGGTAAATAGAAAGATAGAGCTATGCTTTTTTTTAATGAAGCCAAGCTGACTTATGTCGGAAGTAAAAATTATTGATGACTTAATTTTCATTTCTTTTTTAACTCATTAAGGGTTGCAATTTTAATGATAATTTTGGTAAAATAGATAGATTGAATATTAAATTATATTTCATTGATAAATTGAAGCTCGCTCATTTTTTTGTAAAGCCCGCCTTCTTTGGCAATTAAATCGTTGTGGTTACCAAATTCAATCATTTTTCCTTTGTCTAAAACTAGTATTTTATCTGCTTTTCGAATGGTGGACAACCTATGCGCAATGATGATAGAAGTTCTGTCTTCCATCACAATATCTAAGGCTTGTTGTACTAGTTTTTCAGATTCTGAGTCTAGTGAAGAAGTGGCTTCATCTAAAATTAATATAGCCGGATTTTTAAGTATGGCTCTTGCAATAGCTATTCTTTGTCGTTGTCCACCAGAAAGCTGAATACCTCTTTCACCTACCAAAGTCTCTAGTTTTTCAGGTAAACGCTCAATAAACTCCCATGCAAAGGCTTTTTTAGCGGCTTCAATTATTTCTTCTTCTGAAGCGGCTGTATTTCCGTAAGCTATATTTTCTTTTATTGTTCCTCCAAACAAGAATACATCCTGCGGAACAATACCTATTTGTTCTCTGATGTAGGTTAAATCAAACTTATTTATGTTTTCAGAGTCGATTAGTATTTCTCCATCAGAAATGGGGTAGAAGCGCATTAATAAATTGGCAATGGTGGTTTTCCCTGAACCTGAAGGCCCAACGAGCGCCATTTTTTTGCCGGCTTCCACTTCAAAGCTAATATTGTTGAGGACAGCAATTTCTTTCCGGCTAGGGTAAGAAAAGGAAACATTTTTAAATTCCACTTTTCCTTGTACGGCTTTCGTTTCAGATTTCAACTCATTTAAAAACTCTTCTTTTTCATCAATAATATTAAATAGATTTTCTGTACTACCAATAGCTTTTTGAATGCCTGCAAATGTTTGTGGAATACCTGCAAAAGAAGCTCCCACCATAATAGAGTAAAGCACAAATGAGGTTAGTTCGCCAATTTCTAATTCTCCGGCATCTTTTAATAATACAGCTCTCCAGATAAATAAAGCAATGGCGGATGAGCCCATAAGTATCATTAAGCCGATGAATGCTCCTCTCCAGATACCATTTTTAATGGCTAGTTTCTTTGCTTCTCCAACGGATTTGTTGTAACGGCTCTTTTCAAACTTTTCATTGGTGAAAGACTTTACATTAATAATTCCCTGAAAGCTTTCCTCTAAAACTACGTTGGATTCTGCTATTTTTTCTTGAGTTTGTTTTGATAGTTTTTTAATGAATTTGCCAAATACCACAGCAATAATTACAATAGGAGGAATGGTGCAAAGAATAAGAATGGTTAACTCAAATGAATAAACCGAAACTAAAATAATACCTACCACAATGGTTAAGATGCCTCTGAAGAATTCAGCAATGGTAGTCATAAAGGTTTCTTGTAACAAACTTATGTCTGCCTGAATTCTGCTGCTTAGCTCGCCAACACGTTTTTCATTAAAAAACTTCATGGGTAGGCTAATAATATGCCCAAATGCCTCACTTCTTAGTGACGCTAGAAAGCCTTCTGTGGCATAGGTAAAGAAGTACATTCTTAAAAAGGAAGCAATGGCTTGCAATAAAAAGACGGCAAAGAGCCAAAATGTAATAGTGCTTAAGCTATTTGAGTTAAGTAGATTAAACCCATCTACATTAGAGGCGTCTAACATATCGCCCATTAGTTTTGGAAAGGTAAGAGAGGTGGCTGTGGATAGCCCAAGAAATATCATCCCGACTACTAAATACCATTTGTATGGTCCAACATACTTAAATATTCTTAATGATTGCCGAAAGCCCTCTTTGGTGATTTTTTGCTTTTTTTCTTCCTTAGACATTACTAAATTTGCGCAAAAGTAATAATTCAGAGCAAGTTTTTGTCTTTTTTGTTTTTGTAGTTATAAAAATACAATTATATTTGCCACCCGTTTTTAAGGAAAAGAAGATTTAATATATTAGAAAAATGAAACGTACTTACCAACCATCTAATAGAAAGAGAAAAAACAAACACGGTTTTAGAGAGAGAATGTCTACTAAAAACGGTAGAAGAGTATTAGCTGCTCGAAGAAGAAGAGGAAGAAAAAAATTGACAGTGTCTGACGAACACAGACATAAGAAATAAATCCCAATTTTATCCCGCCCCAAAAAGGCGGGATTTTTTATTTCATACCATTTCCACTAAGATTATCATCTTTCATTACATTTGTGGCTTATCTTGCCACTAAGCATAATGTCATTATTTAAAATAAGTCTGTTTACCCTTTTTGTTGTGCTCTCTCAAATTGTTCTTGCGCAGCAAATAGATTCTTTGGATTATAATTTTTCTAGAGCAATATTAGGAAACAGGGGAAGCAACTCATTTTCATTACTATATAATCATAAGTCACTGGATTTCATTGGTGATAATCAGTATTTACAGTATTCTTTACAAAAATCACTAAGTAGAGATAGAATAACGGATTCTTCTTTTAGTAATGTTCGATATCTTTTAGGAACTCCTACCGAGCAAGATTTTGAATTTACACACAAACAGAAACTAGGTAGCCAGATAGATTTAGTATTTGATTTTAAGAAACTGAAATCAGGAGGATTTTACCAAAATCAGGAAAATAACCACCAAAATGTGCGATTTGAGGCGAATTATCAAACGAAGAATGAAGCCTATCAAATACATCCGTTTGCGGTTTTTAATAAGTTAGGCTTTCAGGAAAATGGAGGAATTGCTGACCCATTGGATTTTGAGGAGAATATTATTGACAACCGAGCCATTATGCCGGTTAACATTTCTGCCACCAACACCATGAAAAATAATTTTTATGGAGTTCAGCAAAATGTTAGACTATTTAAAGGAAAAGATTCTCTTGTTGCTTCTTCATTTGAGTTGGAGCATCTCATTATGATGAACAAAAAGCAAAAAAGGTATTTGGAAGATTTAACTGCTTTGCCATTGTTTTATGATAACATTTATTTAGACAGCACACTTACCAATGACTCTATTTTACAAGAGAGTTTACTAAATGAACTAAGGTTTAATTATAGAATCAAAAAAGACAGTAATCTGTTAATGTTTTCTCCTTATGGTAGTTATGAAGATGTGAAGTATAACCAAAATCAATTGGTTGATAGTTCATATATTAATCTATATGCCGGACTTGACTTTTCTTATTTATCAGAAAGTATTGAAGTTGGATTTACTTCTAAGTATGGAGTTGATGGTTATCAAAAGGGCGCTTACGCTTTTAATGCAAATTTTATTTATAATATTGATGATACCAGCCGAATTTCACTTCATGCTAACCTTAACAATAGTGTGCCGGAAGTTTTCTTAAATCATTATTCTGCTAATAATTTTAATTGGAGCAACAATCTCAAAAATCAAGAATCGTATGGTTTTGAGATTGCCTATAACCACAATAGACTACTTAATGCAAGTGTTACATCGGTTAATATTGTTGATTACATTTATTTTGGGAAAACTTCTAGTCCACTACAAAGTACTGAGCTAATTCAGACCTATAAATTTAATTTGTTCGGCCATTTAGCATTAAAAAATATTCACTTAAAATATAATGTGGCTTACCAATGGTTGAGTAACGAGAATTTGTTGCCTTTACCTGATTTAGTTTCTTCTGCCACACTTTATTTTGAAAATTATTTATTTAAAAAGGCCCTAAAATTTAGACTAGGTGGTGATGTTTGGTATTTCTCAGATTATGTGGGCTATGATTATAATCCTGCTACAGCTCAGTTTTATTTAAGCTCTAGTTCAGAAAAGATAGGAGCTTACCCTTATCTCAATGGATTTTTAAATCTTTATATTAAGCGGGCAAAACTATTTTTTAGAGTGGATCATTTTAATTCAGGTTTCTTTGGGTATAATTACTACACCATTCAAAATTATCCTATGCCGGACAGAACTTTTAAGTTTGGTTTAGAGTGGAAATTTTTAGACTAGATGGCTATTTTTTATCAGGAAAATATAGATGATTTAAAATTGAGTGAAACGGAAGTTCATCACGCTGTTAAAGTGTTACGTAAAAAGGTAGGTGATGAAATTCAACTAGTTAACGGTAAGGGGCTTTTAGTTAATGCTGAAATTACAATTGCGGACAAGAAAAACTGTGAGTACAAAATTATTCAATCCACCCAATTTGAGGAGCCGAGACCTAACGTCCATATAGCGATAGCTCCCACAAAAAATATGGATAGGTATGAATGGTTTGCCGAAAAAGCTGTGGAGATAGGTGTTTCTGAAATCACACCAATTCTTACGGAGAACAGTGAACGAAAAAAACTAAAATTAGACCGTTTGCAAAACATACTTATTTCCGGAATGAAACAATCTAAAAATTACTTTTTACCGAAACTGAATGAATTGACAGCTTTTTCTGATTTTATGAAGTCTGTTAAGGAAACACAAAAGTATATTGCCCACTGCGAAACGGAAGAAAATCAACACTTGATAAAATGGATTAATACTAACAACGATATTTTGGTGATGATTGGGCCTGAAGGAGATTTTAGTCAGAATGAAATTCAACTAGCTATTAAAGCTGGCTTTAAAGAATGCAGTTTGGGAACTTCAAGATTAAGAACTGAAACAGCTGGTGTGGTTGCTTGTGAAATTTGTAATTTAGCGAAATACCTTAATCTAAAATAGGATGAAAAAAGTAACAGGAATAGGTGGTGTTTTTTTTAAATGCCAGGATCCCAAAAAGATGAAAGATTGGTACGCTGAAAATCTAGGATTGAAAACGGATGATTATGGAAGTACTTTTGAATGGAGAAATGCAGACAAGCCGGAAGAAGTTTGTTATACACAGTGGAGTCCTTTTAATGCGGATACAAAATATTTTGCTCCGTCTCAAAAGGAGTTTATGATTAATTACAGAGTTGAGAATTTAGAGTGGTTGTTAGAAGAATTAAAGAAAAATGACGTTAAGGTAGTGGGTGAAATACAAACCTATGACTATGGAAAATTTGCTCACATCATGGACCCTGAAGGAAATAAAATAGAGTTATGGGAACCGATTGACCAATCAATTGGAGACTTTGCTAATGGAAATACAACACACTAATGAGAATTTTTTTAGTAGTCATATCAAGTATATTTTTCTTTTCGTTTAGCAACAACTATTCCTATCAGATTGCACTGTTAAAGTATAATGGAGGCGGTGATTGGTATTCCAACAGAGAAACATCTTTACCTAATTTAATTAAGTTTTGTAATCAAAACTTAGGAACAAACATTAATCCCGAACAAGCTGAAATAGAAGTTGGCAGCCCGGATATTTTTAATTATCCTTTTTTGCATTTAACAGGTCATGGTAACGTTATCTTTAACAGTCAGGAAGTAGAAAATTTAAGATTGTATCTCACTTCCGGTGGCTTTTTACATATTGATGACAACTATGGAATGGATAAGTTTATCAGGAGAGAAATGAAAAAAGTTTTTCCGGAATTAGATTTTATTGAAATTCCTTATTCACATCCCATTTATCATCAGAAATACAATTTTAGTAGTTTGCCAAAAATTCATGAACATGATAATAAGCCGGCTCAGGGCTTTGGTTTAATCTATGAAGGGAAACTGGTTTGTTTTTATACTTATGAGTGTGACTTAGGTGACGGCTGGGAAGACCCTTCAGTACATGGTGATTCAGATGAGAGCAGAAAAAAAGCATTACAGATGGGTGCAAATATTCTACAATTTGCTTTAATGGGCGAATCAAAAAAGTAATGCAGTTTACCAAAGAAGTTAGTGAGTTTATTTCAAAACATCTTGATGATGACATTAGAGAAATAGCGTTAAAGCTTAGTAAACTAAAACATCTACCCAAAGAGTTTATTCTTAACCAAATCAATGTCAAGCAAAAAGCCATTAAAAAGTTTCCAAGTCTTTTTAATATTCATGATATTATTTATCCGCCTGATATAAACCTTCAGCAAAGCAGTTCAGAAATTACGGCAAAATATAAATCGGAGTTTGTGAAAAATAAAACTGTGCTTGATCTGACAGGTGGTTGGGGAGTAAATACCTT
>CALALS010000058.1 GCA_937925525.1 uncultured Flavobacteriales bacterium
GGCATAGGGTAAAGCTTCTTCGGCAATATCATTTACTAAATCACCTGTAAAAAAAGCAATGTCAGCATCTTGCTGATTAATGAGTTCTACAGCCTCTTTAAAAGGTTCTTGGCTTATAAAACTGCCCGTGTGAATATCACTAATTTGTAAAATTTTGAAACCTTCAAACGATTGAGGTAGGTTAGGAATTTTAAGATTTACATTATTTATGGTGTAATCATAGGCAGTAGAACTCATACCGTTTATTAATCCAATAAAGGGAATACCAGCCATTACCACACCTGTTTTTTTAATGAATTCTGCTCTGGTAATACCGTTTTCTGACTTAATGATGGTTTTTTCAGCTAAATGGTAAGTGTCTCCTAAAATGATAATGGTGGCGCCTACTAGTTTACTAGCCAGTGTTACAAAAAAGATTCCTCCGAAATACGTTCGGGCAATAATAGGAGTTGGATTTCCTAAGGAAACCGTTATTATAAAGTAGATGAGTAAACCGTAGCAAAACGCTGAAAGTGTCCAATATAGTGAGTTGATAATGATTTTACTTTTCTTCGATTTTTTTCTTAAAAATATTTTAAACGAACGATAGAAATATAAATCTAAAAGAAGATAAACGACAAATCCGGTGAGAAAGAAATAAACTATCATGAATTCTTGTTGATGTTAAATAAAAACTCTTTTTCTTCCTTACTCAAGCTATCGTAACCCGATTTTGAAATTTTATCTAAAATAGCATCTACTTTAGCTTGTTGGTTAACTTCTTTCGTTGAATTCGTTTTAGTTGAGCTGGTATATTTCACTTTTAATTTTGATTTCTTTTTGAATGAAAAAAGATTTTTAAGCTTTTCTAAAAAGTTGCTAAACCCTTTAGATATATCATTTCCTTTACGGTATTGAGTAACAAATAAAAAACCAAATATGGCGCCTCCAAGGTGTGCAATATGCCCACCTGCATTACCGTCTTTGGGTAGATTAATAAAATCTAACAGTATTAAAACAATTGCAATCCATTTTAGTTTTACAGGCAAAATTCCAAACAGCCGAACTTCTAGATTGGGGACGTAAGTTGAAGTAGCAACCAAAATTCCAATTACAGAAGCAGAGGCACCCAAGCAAACCGCAACTTCTTTTTCTAAAGCAAATACAGGAAAAATATTGTAAGCAAGTAAATAAAGTGCTGCACCTGATAATCCTGATAAAATATAAACACCAGTAATTTTATTTTCACCTAGATATTGATTGAATATAACACCTGTGAAATAAAGCATTAGCATATTAAATAAAATATGCCATAGACCTTCATGTAAAAACATATAGGTTAATGGTGTCCAGGGCTTATATATTAATTCAGATAATGAAGCCGGAACAGCAAACCATTCTGTCAAATGAAAAACAGGTTTGTTGATTAAGAATCCGATTAACGTTAAGATAATGGTAATTAAAAAAACTCCTGCATTTATGTAAAGCAATTTAATCAAAGAATTGCTTGAGCTAAACTGGTGTTTTATGTCATCTACAAAACTCATTAGTGAAAATAAGTTGGGGGATTAGGATTTTTCTTTTTCCAATAAAGAATTAAAATGATACCAAACAACATTCCTCCAAGATGAGCAAAGTGCGCCACATTATCTCCCGGGTTATTTGAAATTCCTAGCCAAAGCTCTAATGCTCCATAGGCTATTACCATCCATTTTGCTTTAATAGGAATAGGAGGGAAGAGTAAGAACAGCATTACATTCGGGAAAGTCATTCCAAAGGCTAGTAATATGCCATAAACAGCACCCGAAGCTCCTACCATGTCTATGTCTCTTAACCCTCTTACTACTTCATCACTCCAAAGCATACTTTCTCTTATGTACTCAGGGTTGGTAGGATTGGCTTCAAAGTTTTTAAGTAATTGATTTAATTCTGCAATTTGGTCAGGATTAAAATACATCACATATTTCTGCATTAGATTGAAAAAATCTTCAGGGTTGGCAGAGTTTTGATACATATCTACTTGTGCTTGAACAGTGTTGATGTCAATAGTAGATACAAGAACATGAAGTACAGAAGCTCCTACACCGGTGAATAAATAATAAAACAAAAACTTTTTGGAGCCCCAATGTGGTTCTAAAATTCTACCAAACATCCATAACGCAAACATATTGAAGAAAAGGTGGGTGATATTTGCATGCATAAACATGTGTGTAATTAGCTGATGGGGCATGAATTTTTCTGAACTCCAATGATGCATTCCCAGATAAGTTGATAGCTCAAGCCCTTGAGATTGTAATGCCCATTGCCCCAATAAAAACAATGCATTGATGATGAGTAAATTTTTAACTACAGGTGGTGTTTGGTTTAGCATTATCGGGCAAATTTTTTATTTAATTCTTCAATAGAATAATTTACAACAATTGGTTTTCCGCTTGGACTTTCATAAGGCATCTGGCAAGAAAAGAGTCTGTTTACCAAAAAGGATATTTCTTCGTTATTAAGTGTTTTCTTCATTTCTGAAGAAGCTCTTCCTGCAATAATTTTAGCAATGTAATCACTTTTTGTAATGTTTAGTTTTGACTGTTCATTTTTCCATTGTTCAATCAACTCATCTAAGGTTTGTCTTATATCTTTTCCTTGCAAGCAGCTTGGTATTCCGTTAATTACTAATGTGTTTTTTCCAAATTCATTAATGTCAAATCCCAAATCTTGTAGCTCGGTAAACATATCTTTAATAAGCTCAAAGTCCGCTGAATTAAGTTCTACTGATTCCGGAAATAAGAGTTGTTGACAATTAGTTCCTTGTTTTTGCGAAGTTATTTCTTCGTAAACAATTCGCTCTTTTGCCCTTTGCTTATCAATAATTACAATGCCTGAAAGCATAGTGGTAACAATGTATTTACCGTTAAATTCAATAGCTTTTATTTCATCAGAAACTTGTTTTTCTTCTTCTTGCTTTTGGAATGCAGATGTCTGAATATTTTCTCTTTCTTCTGTTTCAAATGCTTTTTGCCAATTGACAGAGTTGTTTTGAACTCTTTCTTTTTCAAGGGGTTCAGAAGATGATTTTTTAAAGGGGTTGTAGTTTGGGTCAACTTTTATTACCGGAGCTTTAATTTCTTTCGGCTGATTAATGGTTATATTGTCAAAGCTGGTTTCTCTTTCAAAGTCCAAAGTTGGAGTAACATTATGTTTTCCTAAAGCTTGTCTGACAGCTGTTCGTAATATGGCGTAAATGGCTCTTTCATCATCAAACTTAATTTCTGTTTTGGTTGGATGAATATTGACATCAATGCTATCAGGTTTTACATATAATTTTATGTAGTAGCCGGGATGATGGTCGTCAGTAATTAATTCACTGTAAGCCAACTGAACGGCATGATGTAAATAACCATTTTTTATAAATCGGTCGTTGACAAAAAAGTATTGTTCACCCCTGGTTTTACGCGCTGCCTCTGGTTTTATAATGAATCCTTCAATTTTTATAATGTCTGTCTCTTCGTTAACGGGAACTAATTTTTCATTGTATTTCTCGCCTAAAATGGCTGCAATACGTTGCTTGAAATTTCCGGGCTTTAGATTAAAAATTTCTTTACCGTTATTAATAAATACGAAGTGAATGTTGTGATGAACTAATGTAACTCGTTGAAATTCTTCAATAATATGTTTAGTCTCAACATTATCAGATTTCAAGAACTTACGCCTTGCCGGTACATTATAAAACAGATTTTTAATAGAAAAAATAGTTCCTTCAGGGCAGTTAACCGCCTCCTGAGATTTTACTTCACTTCCTTCAATTTCAATTTTTACCCCAACTGATTTACCAGCTTGTTTTGTCTTTACTTCTACATGCGCAATGGCTGCAATGGAAGCCAAAGCTTCACCTCTAAATCCTTTAGTGTTAATGTTAAACAGGTCATCTGCATTTTTAATTTTAGAAGTAGCATGTCGTTCAAAGCTCATTCTGGCATCGGTATCACTCATTCCAATACCGTTATCATGTACTTCAATTAAAGTCTTTCCGGCATCTTTAATATTAAGGGTGATTTTTGTGCTTTTAGCGTCAATGCTATTTTCAAGCAGTTCTTTTACCACAGAGGCCGGGCGCTGAACTACCTCACCGGCAGCTATTTGGTTGGCAACAGAATTGGGTAATAATTGAATAATATCTGACATGCTTGAAAATTCAATGCAAAGGTAATAATTGAAAGGGGAAATAATGGCAGATTGTTACGAGCGGAGGCGGTTTTTCTTAAACAAAATGTTAATTGATGTTAAAGCCTGACATTTTCAGTAAACTCTATGGGTATTTTTTTGGATACCAGAAAAGCTTTTCCTTTAATAGTTCCTTTTATTTTTAACTGAACACTTCCTTTTGTAATTGCTGTTAACAAACTTGGTAAAACTGCCATTCCGGCATCTTTAAAATTTGATTCAACCCTAAATACATGAACGTCATTGGAGTTTTTCTTTAGCTTAATTTTATCTTTTAATTCAGCTTTGCCTAATTTATTTCCGTTTACATAAAGGTCTAAATCAGAACTTACCACCGAAATTTTATAATTATTCGGATTTTTAATTTGCAAAGAAATTTTTGCCTTTACACCAGACTGGTCTATTTTTTCAACCTTAATGTCCTTTATACCAATAATTTCAACATCTGTATAATCAACACATGATGTAAAGAAGATGGCGAGTAAGTTGAAAAATAGAAAGTGTTTAATTTTCATAAATTACTTAACGTGATATTCAGAAAAATATTTAAAGAATAACGGAATGGTCTCAATTCCTTTTAAGAAGTTGAAAATTCCATAGTGTTCGTTAGGAGAATGGATATCATCGGTATCTAACCCAAAGCCCATCAATACAGATTTGTTATCTAATACCTTTTCAAATAAAGCTACAATAGGTATGCTTCCTCCGCCTCTGGCAGGTATTGGCTTTTTGCCAAAACCGTCTTCCATGGCTTGCATGGCTGCTTTGTAAGCAGCTGTGTCAGTTGGAGTTAAATATGGTTCGCCTCCGTGATGTGGTTTTACTACTACTTTTACGCCTTTAGGAGCAATAGAAGTAAAATGCTCTTGAAATTGTTTGGTAACTTTATGTGAATTTTGATTAGGAACCAATCGCATGGAGATTTTTGCAAAGGCTTTTGAAGGTAACACTGTTTTAGCTCCTTCTCCAATATATCCGCCCCAAATTCCGTTTACGTCTAAAGTTGGTCGCGTGCCTGTTCTTTCAATGGTAGAGTAGCCTTTTTCTCCCATCACATCATCTATTTTAAGCTCTTTTTTGTAGGCTTCAACATCAAATGGTGTTTTGTTTAACTCAGCTCTTTCTTGTTCAGTCAATTCTACTACATCATCATAAAATCCCGGAATAGTGATGTGTTTGTTTTCATCTTTTAAAGAGGCAATCATTTCACACAAAACATTTATCGGATTGGGAACGGCTCCGCCATAAACTCCTGAATGTAAATCTCTGTTAGGTCCCGTAACCTCAATTTCTAAATAGCTTAATCCTCTCAAACCAACTGTAAGTGATGGAGTTTCGTTTCCTAAAATGGATGTGTCAGAAATTAAAATAACGTCTGCTTTTAACTTTTCTTTATTTTCTGAAATAAATGCCTCTAAGCTTGGTGAGCCTACTTCTTCCTCACCTTCAATAATAAACTTTACGTTGCACGGAAGTGAATTAGTATTGTTCATTAATTCAAGTGCTTTTACGTGCATAAAAACTTGCCCTTTGTCATCGGCTGCGCCTCTGGCATAAATTTTTCCATCTTTTATCACTGGCTCAAATGGCGGACTGTCCCATAAATCTAACGGGTCAGCAGGTTGTACGTCATAGTGTCCGTAAACTAATATGGTCGGTAAGTTTGCGTCAATAATTTTATCGGCATAAACAACCGGATAACCTTTTGTAGGACAAATTTCTGCGTTTTCTGCACCTGCTTTTATTAAGGCTTGCTTGGTAGCTTCAGCAGTTTTTAAAACATCTTCTTTGTATTTAGAATCAGCACTAATTGAAGGGATTTTTAGCAATTCAACTAGTTCATTAATAAATCGGTCTTTATTATCGTTAACGTAATTCTTAATGTGTTCCATGAATGTATTTTGAAAAAATTAAAGCGTAAAGTTAGAAAGTTTGCTTACAAAAAGAAGTTAGTTTTTTTGCTTGTATTCTTCTATCGTTTCTTTACTGGCATTTACCACACCTTTAAATTTAAGCTCGTATTCGCCTAGGTTGGTAATAATGGTAATGGTTCGTTCTTGGTAACCAATTTTCTTATTGGTATCAAACGTAACTTTTATTTCTCCTTTTTGGTTGGGCGCAACGGGAGTTTTTGGTAAAATGGCCTTAGTACAGTGGCAAGATGTTTTAAAATCTTTAAAAATAATCGGTTGATTACTTTCATTAGTAAAAGAGTAAATCAGTGTAACTAATTTTCCTTCATCCACTTTATCAAATTTCAGTGTTTTTTTGTCAAAGGCAAGTCCATTGCCTTTTTGAATAAAACAAAAAAAGCTTGCCGCAAGGAGCAGCAAGCTTAAGGTTTGCACTTTTGTAATCTGCATTAGTTTGCAGTTGGTGTAGTTTCCGAATTCTCCTTAGTTGGAGCAGTTTTCGGAGCCACTACAGTTCCTTTAATTCTTAATATAACAGTTGGTTCAGCCGCATTAGAAGTAATCGTAACAGTTTTATTGATTGGTCCTAAACGGTTAGTGTCATACTTCACTTTAATTTCACCTGACTCACCCGGCTTGATTGGTTCTTTTGGCCAAGTTGGTACCGTACAACCACAGCTTCCTCTAGCGTTTGAAATAATTAGTGGAGATTTTCCGGTGTTTTTGAATTTAAAAACTCTAACACCATCACCACCTTGTTCAACTTCACCGTAGTCAACAACATCGGTTTCAAAAGTTGCAACAGGAGCATTTGGATCTTGCACAGCAGGAGTAGGAGCTTGTGCACTCATAAATAGAACTGTACAAATTGTAAGTCCTAATGTCATCATTGCTTTTTTCATTGTATAAAATTTAATTGTTTTACTTTTTGTTTTTTCAAATGTATAAAGAATAGTGATTTGTTTTTACTCTTTAACAATTCGTTAACAATTTAACCAAAACTGTGCCAGAAACTTTTAATTTTGGTGAAGATAGCTTAGTAGGACAAAACTAATGGAAAAAATACTATTCATATTTATTTTTTTATACACTAACTGTTTTTTTGCGCAGGATACAATTTATTTTCCAAATGATAGTTTGAAGGCAGTTGGAAAATATTCTGAGGGCTATAAAAGCGGCTTTTGGGTGTGGTATTGGTGTAATGGAAGCAAACAATCTGAAGGGAATTATTATAGAGATAATCCTATTGGTAAATGGACTAATTGGAATAAAGATGGGACTATTAATGTAATTGTTAATTATGATTCTTTAGGACAAAAGGATGGGCAATTTATTGAGTTTAACTATAGGATTTCCGAGACACATGAATTGTGGTATGAAAAAGATAAACTCAATGGAAAAGCAATTTGGAAAAGTTTTACTGGAAATATTTTGCTTGAAGGTGAGTATATTGATAATAAAAGAGAAGGTAATTGGAAATGGTATTGGAAGAATGGTTTTGTACAAGCGGAAGGAATGATGGTTGATAGTTTATTCCAAGGTCGATGGATATATTATCATGAAAATCTTAATATAGATTGTGTAGGTAAATTTGTTAATGGGAAAAGGGAAGGGGTTTGGAAATTTTATTGGGAGTTGAATGGAAACATAAAAAAGAAAGGAAAGTTTAAGAATAATAAAGAGGTTGGAGTTTGGATGTTTTATGATAATACTGGGAAGTTGATTAACAAGAAGAAATATAAATAAGTTAAATCGTTTACTTAAACTTCATTAGCTTAACTTCAAACTCCAAACGCAATTACTATCTTTGTCCATCTAAAAATTGAATGATGGAAATTTCCTCTAAATACGACCCCATAAGTGTAGAAGACAAGTGGTACAGCCACTGGATGAAAAATGATTTTTTTACCTCTAAACCGGATAATAGGGAGCCATATACCATAGTTATTCCTCCGCCAAACGTAACAGGTGTGTTGCACATGGGGCACATGCTTAACAACACTATTCAGGATGTGTTAATCCGTAGAGCCAGAATGCAAGGCAAAAATGCCTGCTGGGTGCCGGGAACCGACCATGCTTCTATTGCAACCGAAGCAAAAGTGGTGAACAAACTAAAAGAAGAAGGAATTAATAAAAATGATTTGTCCAGAGAGGAGTTTTTAAAACATGCCTGGGATTGGACGGATAAGCATGGCGGAATTATTTTAGAACAACTCAAAAAGTTAGGTGCTTCTTGTGACTGGAGTAGAACCAAATTTACCTTAGATGATGATTTGTATGAATCAGTAATTGATGTGTTTATTGATTTGTATAACAAAGGCCACATTTACAGAGGTGTACGAATGGTGAATTGGGATCCGAAAGCCAAAACTGCTTTAAGTGATGAAGAGGTTGTGCATAAAGAAGTAAACTCAAAACTATATCATGTAAAGTATAAAATTGAAGGTACTGAAGAGTTCATTACTGTTGCCACTACAAGACCGGAAACTATATTAGGAGATACAGCGGTTTGTGTAAACCCGAATGATGATCGATATAAAAAACTGGTTGGCAAAAAAGTAATTGTTCCATTGGTAAATCGTTCTGTTCCTGTTATTTCTGATGAATATGTGGACATGGAGTTTGGAACAGGTTGTCTAAAAATCACACCTGCTCATGATATTAATGACTACAACATTGGCATCAAGCACAATTTGGAAGTAATTGATGTATTAAATGAAGACGGAACAATCAGTGAAGCTGCAGGGATGTATGTTGGCTTAGACAGGTTTAAGGCTAGAAAGCAGTCCGCTAAAGATTTAGAAGAACAAGGTTTGTTGGTAAAAGTGGAAGACATCAAAAATAAAGTAGGTTATTCTGAACGAACCAATGAAGTAATTGAACCCAGACTCTCTTTGCAATGGTTTTTAGCCATGGAAAAGCTTTCTAAACCTGCATTGGACAATGTGGTTAACGGAAATATTTCTTTTCATCCGCCCAAGTTTATTAATACCTATAGACACTGGATGGAGAACGTAAAAGACTGGTGTATATCTCGTCAGTTGTGGTGGGGACAAAGAATTCCCGGATGGTTTTACGGAAAAGGAACGCAAGACTTTGTAGTTGCCAAAACTCAACAAGAAGCTTTAGAATTAGCTCGTGAAAAATCTTCTAATGATAATTTACAGGCAAATGATTTACGACAAGATGAAGATGTGTTAGATACCTGGTTTTCTTCATGGCTGTGGCCAATTTCGGTATTTGACGGAATTAGAAATCCTGACAATGAAGATATCAATTATTACTACCCGACTCAATCTTTGGTAACCGCCCCTGAAATTATGTTTTTCTGGGTAGCAAGGATGATTATTGCCGGGTATGAGTATAGAAATGAGCTGCCTTTTACAGATGTTTATTATACCGGAATTGTAAGAGATAAACAAGGAAGGAAAATGTCGAAAAGTTTGGGTAATTCACCTGACCCGATTGAATTAATGAAAAAATACGGTGCTGACGGAGTAAGAGTAGGTATGTTACTTAGTTCACCGGCAGGAAATGATTTGCTTTTTGACGAAGCATTGTGTGAACAAGGCAGAAATTTTTCCAATAAAATTTGGAATGCTTTTAGGTTATTAAAAACACTAGAGGTTGATGAAAACTTGCCTCAACCAAAATCTTCTGAATTTGCGGTTCAGTGGATGAAAGAATCGATTGCTCAAAAGCTTACTGTAATTAATGAAATGTATGGTAAGTTTAGAATGTCCGATGCCTTAATGGAAACCTATAAATTAGTTTGGGATGAGTTCTGTGCATGGTATTTAGAAATGGTAAAACCTGAATTTGGAAAACCAATAGATGCTAAAACTTACAATGAAAGCATTTCTATTTTAGAAGATGTGTTAAAAATATTGCATCCTTTTATGCCATTTATTACAGAAGAAATTTGGCATTTAGTAAAAGAAAGGGAGGATAAAGATTGTGTGATAGTGGCACAATGGCCACTTGCCGATGCTAATAGTGAATTAGTGGAAGAATTTGAATTGGTGAAAGCGATTATTTCAAACATCAGAAACTTTAGAAAAAGTAAAAATCTCTCACCGAAAGAAACTGTTGAGTTGTTTTATCAAGACATAAAGTTAGTTGATGTAGAAAAATACAAAGAGACTATTGTGAAATTAGCGAATGTTTCTGAAATAAAAACAGTTGCTGATAAACCAACATCTTC
>CALALS010000059.1 GCA_937925525.1 uncultured Flavobacteriales bacterium
GGTGAGCGTTTAAAAGAAACAGACCTAAATATTTTATATAAACAAGTGGGAGACGGATTTAAGCAAAATTATAAAGGAAAGGATTGCTGGATTTTAAGTTCTAATGATGAAGCATTAAAATACATAGGCTTAAAACCTGACAAAAAAATTCCGCTTTACAACGGAAAGTTAGAATGTAAGTATCAAAAATTTACTATTTATGATGGAAGCAAAAAAGCTAAATATCAAAGCTGATATTAAAAGAATAGGAGTAATGACATCCGGAGGCGATTCACCGGGAATGAATGCTTGTGTGAGAGCTGTAGTTCGTGCGGCTACGTATTATGATGTAGAAGTTTTTGGTATTTATAGAGGTTACCAAGGAATGATAGAAGGAGAAATAAAACAGCTTTCTCCTAAATCGGTGGCAAACATTATACAAAGAGGCGGAACCATTTTAAAAACGGCAAGAAGCGAAGAGTTTAAAACTCCGGAAGGAAGAAAAAAAGCTTATGAAAACTTACAGAAAAATGAAATTGATGCTTTGTTTTTAATTGGTGGAGACGGAACATTTACCGGAGCTTCTATTTTAAGTAAAGAGTTTGATATTCCTGTAATTGGTGCACCCGGAACCATTGATAATGATTTATTTGGAACAGACTACACCATTGGTTATGACACGGCCGTAAACACAGTTATAGAAGCAGTAGATAAAATAAGAGACACAGCGTCAGCGCATAATCGTTTGTTTTTTATTGAAGTAATGGGGCGTGATGCCGGATTTATAGCCTTAAGAAGCGGTATAGCCACCGGAGCAGAGGCTATTTTAATTCCTGAGTCTGTCACGGATATGAATGCGTTAATAGAAAAATTAAAAGATGGAAGACGTAGAAAGAAAGACTATGAAATTGTGATTGTAGCGGAAGGAGACGATGCAGGTGGCGCTTACGAAATTGCTAAAAAAGCAGCACCAAGCTTGAATGGTTATGATATAAAAGTTACAGTATTGGGGCATGTGCAAAGAGGCGGTAGCCCAACGGCTGCCGATAGAGTGCTGGCATCTACTTTGGGAGTGGCAGGAGTAGAAGCTTTATTAGAAGGAAGAACCGGAGAAATGGTAGGAATGATTAACAAAAAAGTAAGCTTTACGCCTTTTGAAAAAGCCATAAAACACCACAATACCATTAGCCAGGAATTATTACGATTGGCTGAAATACTTTCTATTTAATTTTTTAATCGCCATATTCAGGATAAATTCCTAGTTCACTTGATTCTACATTAACAACACTAACTCTAACGGATGTTCCTAAATTACTGTCCGGAGCCTTTTTAGTAATCTCATCATATCCCTTTAAATTTGTGAAATTTAAATACTTTGTCTGGTAAATAGCTCCAGAAGTCCTTACATATTCCACTAAAACTACTATGTTTTCAAACTTAAACTCACATTCATTTTTTATTGATACATATAAATTATCAATTCCACCAATTTCACGATAAGTGTACTCTCTATCAACTTTTAAATAATTATATACGTTTTCTGAAATTATTTTTTTTCTCTCATTTTCCAGTTCTTTCGTCTTTTCTTCAGCATATGTTTCCCAGACAAACTCTTCACAAATTACCCATCCTCTTGAAGTATTAAAAACTCTTTTTATACCAAACCAATAATCTACCCCTAAGTAGGAAAACATAACCTTTACATCAGCTTGTTCTATCCCTTCTTTTTTCTTTATTGAATATTCAGCGTTTTTAAAAACAGCTTTTTCCCAGTTAATTCCATCTTTTATTGCTTTTTCTCTAATTTTTTTAAAATTACTACTTAATCCGTTATTAAATTCTTGCATTTGATTTTTTGCTTCTGCAAGATTTTCTTTTTTCTCTTTTTCATCTCCTTCCCACTTTGAAAATACTTCTTCAAAATCACTTTCATTAATACTTGCTAAAGCAACTTTGGAAATATCATTATTTTTGAAAGCTTCAAAAGAAATTAAAGCTAAACTGTCAATATTTAATGCAACAACTGTAGTGTTTACATTGTTTTCTGTATTTTCTTTATTTGTACTATCACACGAGTAAAAAAATATTACTAATGATAAGAAACATATGTTTATTAACTTCATGATAAAATGTCTTATTTGATGCATAAGTATTAAAAATACAGCAGAATAACAATTAACTTTTTAACTTTCTCAACTTTTAAACTTGTAACTAAAAATTGAAAACCTTTTTTGTAGATGTCATAACGCCTCATTCGGTACCTAATCTGTTTACCTACAGAGTGCCCAATGAATTAGCCGGCCAAATCATGGTCGGGCAACGGGTGTTAGTTCCTTTTGGAAAAGGAAATAAATTATTTACCGGTTTAATTGCCAATATCCATGAAAATGCTCCCACTGCCTACACCGCAAAATATATTGATAGTGTATTGGATAGTTTTCCTATTGTTAACGATTATCAACTCAAGCTTTGGAAATGGATGAGTGAATATTACCTCTGCAATTTAGGTGATTTGTTTAATGCCGCTTTGCCTTCTTCTTTAAAATTACAAAGCGAATCTAAATTTTCATTGGCCCAGGATGTTAATGTTTCTCCCGAAAGGTATACTGATGAAGAGTACTTAATTATTGAAGCTTTACAGCTTAACCCTGTTCTTACCATTGATGAGGTAAGTGATATTCTTCAAAAGAAAACAGTTCAGCCTATCATTAAAACGTTAATTGAGAAAAGAGCCATTATTGTCTCTGAAGAGATAAAAGAAAAATATCAACCTAAGTTAAAGCCTTACGTTCGTTTAACCGAAAATGCTGACAATGAAGAAAAGCTGGAAGTTATTTTTACTCAACTTGAAAAGCGAGCTACCAAACAGTTAGAGCTATTAACTGCTTTTATTCAACTGAGTGATAGGTATCGGAAAAAAGATGAGTTAGTACCCAAAAAGAAATTATTGGCTCATGCTCAAAGCAGTGAAGGCATTTTAACGCAGTTGGTAAAAAAAGAAATTTTAGAAATCCTTTATCAGGAAGTAGATAGAATTTCTGAATATATTGGAGATGTTAAAACTATTCCTGATTTAAGTGAAGCACAAGCCTCTGCCTTTGCTGAAGTTAAAGAACATTTTAAAAAGCATGAAGTTACCTTATTGCATGGTGTTACTTCTTCCGGAAAAACGGAAATCTATGCACATTTAATTCAAGAGGCTATTCAGCAAGGAAAGGAAGTGTTGTACTTAGTGCCTGAAATTGCATTAACCACTCAGCTAATTAAGCGTTTGCAGTTTTATTTTGGCGATAATGTTTTTGTTTATCACTCTCATTTTAATCAAAACGAACGAGCTGAAATATGGGGTAAAGTGTTGAATAATAAAGAGGGAAAAGTAATTGTGGGAGCAAGGTCGGCCATGTTTTTACCTTTTTCTAATCTACAATTAATTATTGTGGATGAAGAGCATGATACTTCATACAAACAATATGAGCCTGCTCCGAGATATAACGCCAGAGATTCTTCTATTGTGCTTGCAAATCTTCATCAAGCGAAAGTATTGTTGGGAAGCGCTACACCTTCTATTGAAAGCTACACCAATGCTACTAATGATAAATATGGTTTGGTTACACTAACCAAGCGATTCGGAAACATTGAAATGCCTGAAATCAATTTAATTGATATTGCTGACGCTAAAAAACGAAGGCAAATGCAAGGGCCATTTTCGCAACAACTTATTGAAAAAATAGGGCAGACCATTGAGGCCGGAGAGCAAGTGATTTTATTTAGAAACCGTAGAGGTTTTGCACCTGTTATGGAATGTGAAACTTGTGGTCATTCTGTTCAGTGTAATAACTGTGATGTGAATTTAACTTATCATAAATACCAACATATTTTGCGTTGTCACTACTGCGGATACAAACAGAAAGTGCCGCAAACTTGTGTGGCTTGTGGTGGAAATAATATTCACTTAAAAGGTTCGGGTACCGAAAAAATAGAGGAAGAATTGCAGCTTATTTTTCCTAAAATAAAAATAGGAAGAATGGATTGGGATACCACCCGAACCAAAAATGCTTACAACAGCATTATTGAAGCTTTTGAAGATAAAGAAATTGATGTGTTAGTGGGCACGCAAATGGTAACTAAAGGATTGGATTTTGATAATGTGGGGTTGGTAGGAGTGGTAGATGCTGATGGTATGTTGCATTTCCCTGACTTTAGAGCAAATGAAAGATGCTTTCAATTGTTAACCCAAGTATCGGGTCGGGCAGGGCGAAAAAATAAAAAGGGGCAAGTGCTCATTCAAACTAACCAACCGACTGCAGAAATCTTTAAAAATATTCAGGCTAATAATTTTGCTGCTTATTACCGACAAGAATTGTTGGAACGTAAAAATTATGTTTATCCGCCTTATTCTCGTATTATCCATTTTTCGGTGAAACACAGAGATGTGAAATTAGCAAATGAAGCAGCGCTTTTTCTGGCAGGCTTGTTAAAGCAAAATAAAGAAGTTCAAACGCTGGGTCCTGAACCGCCTTTAATCCCAAGAGTTAGAAATCAATATATTTTTGATTTGATGATAAAGGCTTCTAAAAGCAAAGACTTATTAAAAACCAAAGAAATGATTAAGGCTGCATTAAATGAATTTCGTCAACAAAAAAAATATTCCTCCGTAAGAGTGAATGTGGATGTTGACCCGCAGTAAGCTAAATCAAATTTTTTAATTCACTTATTCCCACAGGGCGAGCTAATTGAAAACCTTCACCCATTTCTACACCAATATATCTTCCATAAACATAATGTCTTCCTTTTACCGCATCAAAAAAGGATTCAGAACTGATAGGTGTTTCAGGTTCTTTGGAATCAGGGTTGTAAAATTGTGAACCGTAAGCCAAAATAGCTTCCTTTTTCTTTTCCCAAAACCCAGTAATGTCAATCACCAAATCTGGTTTTTCCATATAGTCTTGAATATAATGTAACACTACTTTTGGTCGCCAAGGTTCTTGTTCAGTTTCAATTTTTGTTAATCCGCTGTAAAAACAACATTCGGCAACTAACTTGGCTGCTCTTCCATGGTCTGGATGGCGGTCGCTAAGCGCGTTGGCAAACACATATTCGGGTTGATATTTTCTAATCATTTTAATGATGGGCAATTTATGTTTCCAGTCATTTTCAAAATAACCGTCTTCCATTCCTAAATTTTCTCTAACGCTTACGCCTAAAATTTTGGCAGCAGATTCTGCTTCTTTTAGTCGTAATTCCGCATTACCTCTTGTTCCTAGTTGACCTTTTGTTAAATCTACAATACCTACTTTGTTTCCTAATGAAATTTGTTTGGCAATGGTGGCAGCGCAAGAAAGTTCTACATCATCCGGGTGAACTCCAAAAGCCAATATATCTAGTTTGCTCATTTTAAATTTAGTTTGTTTGGGTTTTGTCTGGTATCCCAAATAGATAAAACAATTATTTCTTTGGTATTAAATTCATATATAATAAGGTAATCTTTTAAAATCTTTACCCTTACATTTTTGATTTTGGTTGATTTTCCGAGTCTGGGATATTCGGTTAATAGTTTTAATGTGCGGTTAATGGCGTTATTTAATAAGTTACTATAGTTGGTTGATTTATTCTTATGGTTCCAGTAAGTGTAAATTTCTTTTCTGTTTTG
>CALALS010000060.1 GCA_937925525.1 uncultured Flavobacteriales bacterium
TTACTTAAAGAGATTTTTGGTTTTAATATTTCTGAATAAGTATCTACAGCTAAGCCTTTGGTATTTAAAGTATATTCGTTGTGAGCAAATTCATTTACTTCAATTAAATAAGATTTTTCATTGGTTTCAGGAATATAAAAACCACCTTCATTTCTGAAAACGGTAATTCTAACCCTTCCGCCTTCAGTAATGTTATTTTCTTTGATGAGCTGTTCAATTTGTTGGCTAAAATCCTGATAGGTAAAAGAAGAGGAGGGAAGCATTTTTAAAAGTTTCATCCCTTCTTTTAATCGCTTAAAATGGTCTTCGATAAAACTTGGTTTTCCGTTAACTACCCTAATGCTTTCAAATAAAGCATCACCATACCTAAAGGCACGATTATTTACACCAAAAATTGGCGCTGAACTATCGTATAATTTCCCGTTTAAATTGACTTTCACTTTAGCGGGTTTAGGGGTTAAACTTTAAAATATGCAAAAAAGCTGCACATCAAGTTTTACGAAGGTAGCGTTAAAAAGTTATTTATCCGAAAATAGCGGCAAAAAAATTGGTAAAAGATTCAGGAATCACTAGAAAAGTAAAGGCTATTCCGAATATTGCTCCCCAAAAATGAGCGTCATGCGCCACATTGTCATTACTTCGTTTACTCATATATGCTTCATAGGCCAAATAAGCTATTCCGAAGATAATTGGTGGTATGTCAATGGGAATAAACATTAAATTAATTCCTCCGCCTTCTATAATGGGTAAAAAGGCGATAGATGAGAATAATACCGCAGATACTGCTCCTGAAGCGCCAACGGCATTGTAGTTATAATTATCTTTGTACTTTATTAAAGAAGGGATGGAAGATGCAATAACAGCTCCTAAATAAAGCGACAGATAAATCAATTTGCCAAGTCCAGGACGGTAAAGGACAAAAAAGCTTTCGGTTATTTTTCCAAAAGAATAAAAAACATACATGTTTACTACCAAATGAAAAATATTTTCTTTTGAGTGTATGAATGCATGTGTGATAAGTCGATACCACTCTTTTCGGTGTGCAACCTGATAGGAATTGAACATGAGTTTATAATACAACTCATTATTGCCATTGGCTATTAAAGAAGTAATAACTGTAATTACTAAAATGGCCAGTGTAAGTGTAAACTCCACTAAAATAAACTGATTTGGGATTTATCTTCTGAACCCGGTTTTGCTTTTTTCTTTTTCCCTTTCGTTGGTGATGATATTTCCCATTCTACTTCAACAGGTGTTTCATCAGATGCTTTTGAAGACTTTTTAGAAGCTTTCTTTTTAGCTTTTGGTTTTTCCTCTTCTTTTTCTTCATCTTCAGTATCGTCTTCTACGTCATCAACTATGTCTTCTATATCTTCATTTACCTCATCTTCAATAACTTCTTCCTCACTTCCTTCGGTTTCAGATTGAGGTGGTTCAACTTCTATTGATTCTAATGCGTCAATTGATTTTACTTTGTATTGAGAAAGTTTGTTGCCTTGTGCTTTTAAACCTTTAACGGCAATGAATTCAAATAGATTGATTTCTTCTGGGTCTCTTTCTTTACCTTTAACTTTTGAGAAATTCACTTGAACCATTGGCATATAGTCAGTGGTTACAAACTCTAAAGTGGAGCCTTCAGATTCAGAAATGAAGGAAACTAACTTATCGGTTTCTTCAACCATAAATCGTTTCACATAATACTCTTTTTTCTCACCGTCAAAGTAAATGGCTGAAATAGGTTTTTCAGGATTCCATTTTTCTATAATGATTAAATCATCTTCAAATTTGGTAGAAAAATCAAATCCTGTAAGTTGATAATGACCGGATTTCATGATGGTCAATATTTTATCTTCAGCTTTAAAATCTCCCAAGAGTGTACCTCTTTCTTCTCCGTTTAATCTTCTTACCGTATCATCCCACCATATTTTTCTTGCGCCTAGCGTAGATAATCCTTTTTCTTTTAATGAAATTTTTAGAATAGGATATTTGGTAAGCGTATTTCCGGCAGCATTTCTTCCTTTGATAGCTAACTCTGAAAAGTCAAAATCGAATTTTAGTTTTCGAATGTTTTTCTTTGGTTTGAGTAATACATTCACTACTTCAGCTTCTCCGTTTGGATTAGCGGTAAACCATAAGACTTCAGAACCGGCAGTTCCTTTCGTTAAATCATAAGGTTTATCTCTGGTAATGGAGGTTACGTTAAATCGCTTTATCATTGATTTACCTGCCTTTCCGTCACGATAAATCATGTTGTAAATAGTGCGTTTGTCTCCTTTTTTCCAAACTCCTAAATGAATAATTCCTTTACCCACAAAGGTTTTTCGGTCTATTTTGGTGACTACCATGCTACCATCTTTCTTAAAGACAATAATATCATCTATATCAGAACAATCGCAAACAAATTCTCCTTCGTCTCTTTTCAATCCATGACCTAAGAAACCTTCTTCTTTGTTGACATAAAGCTTCACATTGCTTACGGCTACTTTAGCTGCGTCTATACTATCAAAGGTTCTAATTTCTGTTTTTCTTTCTTTTCCTTCTCCGTATGTTTTTTTGAGATTTTTAAAATATTCAATGGTGTAGTCGGTAATGGTATCTAAATTACCTTTTACCTCTTTCATATCCGTTTCTAACTTAGCTATATAATCGTCTGCTTTTTTAGCATCAAATTTTGAAATTCGTTTGATTTTAATTTCGGTTAAACGAGCTAAATCTTCTTCTGTTAAATCTCTCTTTAATTGTAATACACCTTTTGCTTTTGATTTTCTGGAAGGAGTGGAGATGTATTTATGCATTCCTTTATCTATGGCGGCAATTACTTCTTCCCAGGTTTCGCACTCTTCAATGTCTCGGTAAATTCTTTTTTCAATAAATATTTTTTCAAGTGAAGCAAAGTGCCAAGCTTCTTGAAGCTCTCCTAATTTTATCTCAAGCTCTTTTTTTAACAGTTCACGAGTATGGTTAGCATTGTGTTTTAATATTTCTGATACACCTAAAAATAAAGGCTTATCATCCATAATAACACATGCATTTGGAGATATCGAACTTTCGCAATCTGTAAATGCGTAGAGTGCATCAATTGTTTTATCAGGAGAAACACCGGGAGTTAAATGAATTTGTATTTCTACATGTTCTGCCGTATTATCCTCAATCTTTTTAATTTTAATTTTTCCCTTATCATTCGCTTTTAGGATAGAATCAATTAAACTGCTAGTAGTAGTTCCAAAAGGTATTTGGGTAATGGCAAGTGTTTTTTTGTCAAGCTTTTCGATTTTTGCTCTTACTTTTATTCTGCCGCCTCTTAGCCCATCATTATAATTTTCGAAATCTGCATACCCGCCTGTCGGAAAATCAGGGTAAATACTGACCTTCTTGCCTTTTAAAGTATTGATACAACCATCAATTAGTTCTATGAAATTGTGAGGTAAAATTTTGCAAGCCAAACCGACAGCAATACCTTCAACTCCCATTGCCAAAAGAAGAGGGAATTTTATAGGAAGTGTTATAGGCTCTTTATTTCTTCCGTCATAAGATAGTTGCCATTCCGTAGTTTTTGGGTTGAAAATAACTTCATTGGCAAACTTATTTAATCTTGCTTCAATATACCTTTGAGCGGCAGCGCTATCACTGGTATAAATATT
>CALALS010000061.1 GCA_937925525.1 uncultured Flavobacteriales bacterium
AATCGGAATATAAATACGGTTTCATTTCAAACATTGAATCTGAGAAGATTCCAAAGGGGCTTAATGAAGATGTAGTTCGACTTATTTCGTTAAAGAAAAATGAACCTGAATGGATGACCGATTGGCGAATAAAAGCTTTTCGTCAATGGCAAAAGATGACTGAGCCAACTTGGGCGCATATTCATTATCCAAAAATTGATTTTCAAGATATAATTTATTACTCAGCTCCTAAGCCTAAAAAGCAGTTAAATAGCTTAGATGAGGTTGACCCAGAACTATTAAAAACATTTGAAAAGTTAGGAATTTCTTTAGAAGAGCAAAAACGATTATCAGGAGTTGCGGTAGATGTAGTTTTTGACAGTGTTTCTGTTAAAACAACTTTTAGAGAAAAGCTTTCTGAACTTGGTATCATTTTTTGCTCATTTAGTGAGGCAGTAAAAGAATATCCTGATTTAGTAAAAAAATATCTGGGAACTGTAGTGCCAACTACTGACAATTACTATGCTGCTTTAAATTCAGCGGTATTTAGTGATGGTTCGTTTTGTTATATCCCAAAAGGAGTGAAGTGTCCAATGGAACTTTCTACCTATTTTAGAATTAATGAAGCAAATACTGGTCAGTTTGAGAGAACTTTGGTAATTGCAGATGAAGGCTCTTATGTTAGTTACCTTGAAGGTTGCACAGCTCCAATACGAGATGAAAATCAATTGCATGCGGCTGTTGTGGAGTTGGTGGCACTAGATAATGCTGAGATAAAATATTCAACCGTTCAAAATTGGTATCCGGGTGATGAAAAAGGCAAAGGAGGGATTTATAATTTTGTGACAAAAAGAGGAATTTGTGCCGGAGTTAACTCAAAAATTTCTTGGACACAGGTTGAAACAGGTTCTGCTATTACCTGGAAATATCCTTCAACCATTTTAAAAGGAGATAATTCTATTGGTGAATTTTATTCTGTTGCGGTTACTAATAATATGCAGCAAGCAGATACCGGAACAAAAATGACTCATCTGGGAAAAAATACAAGAAGTACCATTATTTCAAAAGGTATTTCTGCAGGAAAAAGTAATAACTCTTACAGAGGTTTAGTAAAAGTTCACAAGAACGCAGATAACGCCAGAAACTTTACACAGTGTGATTCTCTTTTAATGGGAAATAATTGTGGTGCTCATACTTTCCCTTACATAGAAGTAGAAAATAACAGCGCAAAAGTGGAGCATGAAGCCACTACTTCAAAAATTGGGGAAGACCAAATTTTTTATTGTAACCAAAGAGGATTGAGTACAGAAAAAGCAGTAAGCATGATTGTAAATGGCTATTGTAAAGAAGTATTAAATAAATTACCAATGGAATTTGCTGTAGAAGCTCAAAAACTACTTGAAATTTCATTAGAAGGAAGTGTAGGATAACACCTCCCCAAACCCCTCCAAAGGAGGGATTTATAAAATGAAGAATAAATATAAATATAACTAATAAAAAGTCTTCCCTCAGGGAAGGTTGGATAGGCTATGTTAGAGATTAAAGATTTAAAAGTTAGTGTAGAAGACAAAGATATTTTGAAAGGACTTAACCTTACCGTTAAGCCGGGAGAAGTGCATGCTATTATGGGACCTAACGGCTCAGGGAAGAGCACGCTTGCTTCAATACTAGCCGGAAAAGAAGGGTATGAAATTAAAGGAGGTAGTGTAACTTACTTAGGAAAAGACCTGTTAGAACTTGCTCCCGAAGAAAGAGCAGGAGAAGGTGTGTTTCTTGCATTCCAATATCCTGTTGAAATTCCGGGTGTAAATAATATCAATTTTCTCAGAACAGCTTTAAATGAAATTAGAGAATACAGAAATGAAGAACCTATTTCAGCAAAAGACTTTTTAGCCTTAGTAAAAGAAAAATCGGCCATTGTTGAGTTAGATACTAAATTAGCGAATCGTTCTGTTAATGAAGGGTTTTCAGGTGGTGAGAAAAAGCGAAATGAAATCTTTCAGATGGCTGTTCTTGAACCTAAACTTGCCATTTTAGATGAAACTGACTCCGGATTAGATATTGATGCATTACGAGTTGTTGCCAATGGAGTAAACAAGCTTAAATCACCTGAAAATGCTACCATAGTTATTACTCACTACCAAAGACTCTTAGATTATATCGTTCCTGATTTTGTTCATGTTCTTTATGACGGAAAAATTGTTAAGTCAGGCACTAAAGAGTTAGCGCTGGAGTTAGAAGAAAAAGGTTATGAGTGGGTTAAAGAAAATGTTGTAGCTTAATATGGAAACTGCCTTGGAAATTTCAGCCAAAGAAAAGTTTTTACTCAACTTCAAAAACTCTGAAGCAAGCAATAATGAAGTTGTTAATCAGCTCAAAAAAAATGCTACTTCAAGTTTAGCGTTGTTAGATTTTCCAACTACTAAAGACGAATATTGGAAATACACCAGAGTTGCAAAAATTATCAATCAAGAGTTTTCTTTAGAACCTAATGTAGAAGTCAAACTTCATGCTATTGACCATTACTCATCAGATAGCTATAAAGTTGTTTTAGTAAATGGAAAATTACAGTCAGAGAAAAGTGAATTACCATCAGGAATAAAATTTGTTTCTTTTTCTGACGCAGAAAATTCAGAATTGCCTTTACTTGGAACTATTGCCAATCATGATAAAGAAATATTTACAGCGATAAATACAGCCTATTTTTCGGAAGGCTATTTAGTAAAAGTGGATGATAATATGGTTTTAGATAAACCAATTAACATTATTCATATTATTACAGAAAAAGCAGTTTCTCTTCCTAGATTACTAATACATTGTGGGAAACATTCTAAACTGCAAATTATTCAAGAATATGTATCACAAAATGTTACAAGCGCACTGAATAATGTAGTTACTGAAACTTTTTTAGAAGATGGAGCTGTTTTGGATATGGTAAAAATTCAAAGTGAAAAAAACGCTTTTCACATCTCAAACGATTACGTTTCTTCTAAAGCAAATGCAACATTTAATCATACAGTAGTTACTGCCGATGCAAGTTGGGTAAGAAATAACTCAAATTTGTACATCAACGGAAGTAATGCGGAAATGAATTTAATGGGCTTGTATATCGGAAAAGAAAAATCACACATTGATAATCATACTTTGATTGAACATCTTCAACCACATTCTAATTCCAATGAGTTATACAAAGGAATTTTAGATGACAACTCTACCGGAGTATTTAACGGAAGAGTTTTAGTGGATAAAGAAGCTCAACAAACAAATGCTTTTCAAGCTAACAACAACATTCTATTGTCTAAAGAGGCTGCTGTTAGGTCAAAACCAGAACTAGAAATTTATGCGGATGACGTAAAATGTTCTCATGGTTCAACAACAGGGCAGATGGATGAAGAAGCTGTTTTCTATTTAAGAGCAAGAGGGATAAAAGAAGAAAATGCGGTTAAATTAATGTTGAAAGCTTTTGTGGCAGATACACTTTCTAAAATTAAGGATGAAGAGTTGAAAGACTACATTCAAGACTGTATTTTAGAGCCAAGTTTATTTTAATGAATAAAGTTGCCGACAAATTGCCTATTGATATCACAGAAATCAGAAAACAATTCCCTATTCTTTCGCAAAAAGTAAATGGCAATCCATTAATTTATTTCGATAATGGAGC
>CALALS010000062.1 GCA_937925525.1 uncultured Flavobacteriales bacterium
GTTTTAACTTTTTCTCTTTTTACCGCTACAAATGCCGAATGGTCTTTTACTTCAATCAGCCCTAAATCATCTTTTTCCATAAAGTTAAACTGAAGAAAAAATCCAACCAAATCAATTTTATTGACTTTATCTTTTTTGCCTTTACCAATAGAAAGAGTCGCCCAATCGGTAGTTTTTGTTTTTTGTTTTTCCTTAAACTCAAATGGTTTTGGCTTTTCATTTAAAAAAGAAGGCAAATGGTCAGTTTGAGTTAAAATTAAAATACTTGTTCCGTTAGCTTTCATTCTTGCTGTTCTTCCGTTACGGTGTGTAAACACACTTTCTTGTAATGGAAGTTGGTAATGAATTACATAATCCAAATCCGGGATGTCAATACCTCTTGAAGCAATGTCGGTAGCTATTAAAACTTGGCTGGTACCGTTTCTAAATTTAAGCAATTCTAATTCTCTTTGGTCCTGTTCTAGCCCTCCATGAAAAATAGAATAGGGAATTTTTTTGATGTCAAAATATTCACTAATTCTGTTGCAGGCATCTCTGTGGTTTACAAATACAATAGCATTTTGGCCTTTCTCAAAGGTGTTGACTATTGCTAATAAACCCTCAGGTTTTTCATCTTTTTTTACAACTACTTTTCTTAAATCAAGCTGAGTGGTAGTGTTTTCTTCAAAGCTAATTTTGTAAGGAGAATTTATATTTAAATAGCCTGGAATAGTAATAGATTGAGTGGCGGAAACCAATATCTGACGTTTGACATTTGGTAATCTTTTAAAGATATATTCCATTTGATTAGAAAAACCAAACTCTAATGATTTGTCAAATTCATCAAAAACCAATTGAGTTATGTTGGTTGTATCAAACGTTTCCCGTTGAATATGGTCTTGAATTCTTCCGGGTGTGCCTACTAAAATTGTAGGTGGAGAAGTAAAATTTTGGCGTTCAATACTAAACTTATGTCCACCGTAACAAGAATTTACCTTAAAGGGTAATTTCATTCGTTTTAGCACATTTTCTATTTGTATTATCAGCTCTCTTGTGGGCGCTAAAATTAAAGCTTGAACGCCTTGTTTATCTTCAATTTTGGAAATAACACTTAACAGGTAGGCCGCAGTTTTTCCGCTTCCTGTTGGCGCAACCAACAAAAGATGATGGTTTTTTTCAGCAGCTTTTATAGTGGTTTTTTGAACTTCGTTTAGCTGCTCAAAACCTAGGTTTTCAATAATTTTTTTTTGGCTGATTTTAGAAAATGTCATGAGGCAAAGGTAAGTGAAGAAAATTAAGAAGAGATTTATTTATTCAGCAACCAAGCTTTTTGATTGTGATTGCTTTTCACTTTAAATAATTCTTCTAAAGCTTCTTCTCGGGTAGTAAAACTGTTGTAGCTTACGGCATAAAGGTCTTTATGCTTACCTATTATGGAAGCGTTGTAGCCTGCTTGTTTTAACTCTTCCACCATTTTTTCAGCGTTTTCAAATACGGAGAAACATCCGCCAATTACATGAAATCTAAAACTTTTATTTTTACTATGGACATTTGTGTTGTCGGCAATAGCAGATTTGTTAGCTTCTGCTTCGTTTAACTTTATAATTAGTGGTTGAGCATCTTCTACAAAACTATAAGCAATAGTTTCGGCACTTTCGTTTTCTAATGCGATGTCTTTAAAGCTTTTGGCTTCTTCAAAAGAAATATCTTCTCCAAGACTTGTTCTATTTTCATACACTCTTTCATTCCAAAACTTTCCGATACCGGCATATCCCACATTAAGTGGTTCAACTTTTCCGGTAAAGTATAAATAACTGTAGCCAAGTAGTGCTGCAATTGGCAATACTGCTGCAGCCCAAACTACTTTGCTTCTTCTCTTTTCAGGAGAAGTAATAGGAACAACTGGAGTAATTTTTTCTTTTTCGACAGGAATAAGACTTACCGGAAACAATCCGTAAGAAGATTTTAAAAAATTAAGCTTATTGGTCGGTTCAAATACAATAGATTGGTTAGAATTGATGTGAAAAACGCCAATATTTCCAAACGGCAAATGCTTTTCTTTTTTAAGTTGTTCTTTCCAATTTAAAGCTTCTTTACTAATGATTTCGATAGCTTCGGTATAGGTTTTTTTATAAAGCTGAACTAAAGTGTTTGCTAGTAAACCATCATTCTGTGTTAACTTTTGGTTAAAACTAAGCTGCTTGGAAGGTGGATAAAAAGTGTGGTTTAACTCATTGTATTTTGCAGGAGCTTCATTTCCTATAATTCCTCCAAAATGGGGTATAATCACACAATCGTGTTCAAGCAACAATGTTTCTATGACAGATATTAGGTTCACTCATGCAAAGGTAAAAAAACCTCCCTAAATCCCTCCAAAGGAGGGACTATTTTAAACTAACCAATATTCAGGGTTCGATTTTAAATTTGTCGGCATCTAAGTGAGCAGGAAACTTTTCCCTAAATTCAACCAGTTCTTGGTGAGATAGTTGGGTTGAAATAACAGCTTCTTCTTGAGCTTTGGCTTGTTGAAGATAGTTTCCTTTAAAATCTATAATTGCCGAATCTCCGGAGTAAGGGATAGACTTGCCGTCTTCTCCGATTCTGTTTACACCTACAACATAGCTCAAATTTTCAATGGCTCGCGCTTGCAAAAGTGTTTTCCATGCAGAATTTCTGGCCATTGGCCAGTTGGCAACATAAATAGCTATGTCGTAATCATTTTTGTTTCTGCTGAAAACAGGAAACCTTAAATCATAGCACACTTGCAATAAAATTCGCCAACCTTTATAGTTAACAATCACTCTTTCTTTTCCTCCAGAAAATGATTGATGCTCTTCTGCCATTCTAAATAAATGCCTTTTATCGTAATGCGTAATTTTTCCATTCGGCTCAGCCCAAATCATTCTGTTGTAATAAGAGTTATTTTCCTTAATGATTAGGCTTCCTGTAACGCAAGCATTTTTTTCTTTTGCTTTTTGTTTCAACCATTCAACAGAAATACCTTTCATTTCTTCATACACATTAGCTGTGTTCATGGTAAAGCCTGTCGTAAACATTTCAGGCAAAATAATGACATCGGTATTTTTAATAGTTGAAATAATTTTATCGAAATGCTGTCGGTTTTTTTCAGCATTTTCCCAATACAAAGAAGTCTGTAAAGCAGTAATGTGAAGATTTTCTGCCACTAGTTATTACTTAGATATAATTGTCCGCAATAATCGGTACAGTCGTATCGGTAGTTAGCTTCTGCGGCTATTTCGTATAAGGTTAATAACGAAGCTAGTGCCACTTGACTATAATTTTGTGAAGCGTTTTTAAATCCACCCCATTGGTGTAACCACATATTGATGATAATTCCCATGTCTCCGTTTCCTGCTTCGGGACAAAATTCTCCTATTACTCCTTCAACATTTCCTGCACCTGCATGATAAATGTGCATTACAAATAACCTAAACCATAAATCTTTTTTATTATAAGTTACCCCATGTTTACCAAGAATGCGTTCGGCTTCAGGAATACAAATACGTTTTATTAACCTAGCTGCAGCCATGGCAGACTTGTCAAAATCCTCTCTTTCATCAGTGTATCGGTTAACGGTAAGCCCCATTTCTCTCGCTACACCTTTCATTAATTGAAAAGGACCGTAGGCACTTGCGGATGAGTACTGCAATTTATTCGGGCTTTCTATTAATAAGATAGATTGTGCATAAAACGGGTCAACACCTTCTTTCATAAAAGCTTCTATTCCTCTGCTAATGGAAGGAAGAACTTTATCAAAAGCATAAAAATGATTTTTACCTGAAGTGATATAAACTCTGTCAGACTCCTCTAGTCCATAAGCCATTTTAATACTATCTCTGTAAAGGTTTTTTTCAGCATCACTTTTTTTATCCCACTCTTTTATCAAATATTCAGAGA
>CALALS010000063.1 GCA_937925525.1 uncultured Flavobacteriales bacterium
GTGATGATGTTTTTCATGTTACAGGAAATTCAAGCGGAAGAACTCTAGAAGGAAATTTATATACTTCTAAAATTAAAACCGCTGTTCACAGTTTAGGAAATTGCTTTTTCCCTGCGGTTGGTTTAGAAGAAGTTAAACCGGAAAATTTAATTGCCAGAGAACTACAATATCCAAGCTCTTGTGGAGACCATGCCACTGTCATTAAAAATGGTGAAGAGATTGAGATTGGAATGTTGCGTTAGGCTACCTTTAGCTTAGCCATTGCAGCCTTGCTAAATTTCTCTTGAGCATACGCTAAAGTAACCACAAACTTTTTATTAGTGTCTGATTCTTTTTCGGAAGGTAAATCATACATGGCATCCAACATAATGGCTTCGCAAATAGAACGCAATCCTCTTGCTCCTAATTTATATTCCATAGCTTTATCTACTATAAAATCATATACCTCATCTTCTATTTCCAGCTCGATTTTATCAATGTCAAACAACTTTTTGTATTGTTTTACTATGGCATTTTTCGGCTCTACCAAAATTCTTCTTAACGCATCAGCATCTAAAGGGTTTAAATGAGTTACTACCGGCACACGACCGATTAATTCAGGAATTATTCCAAATGATTTTACATCTTGAGGCGAAACATATTGCAATAGATTTTCTTTATCTATTTCTGCTTCTTTGTCTTTATTTCTATAGCCAATTGTTTGGGTTTGAACTCTTTTAGCGATTAGTTTTTCAATACCGTCAAAAGCACCACCACAGATGAAAAGTATATTATTGGTATTAATGGTAATAAGCTTTTGTTCAGGATGCTTTCTACCTCCTTGTGGCGGAACATTTACGTCAGAACCTTCCAATAATTTTAATAATGCTTGTTGAACACCTTCTCCTGATACATCTCTGGTAATAGATGGATTATCGCTTTTTCTGGCAATTTTATCTATCTCATCAATAAAAACTATTCCTCTCTGAGCCGAAGGAACATCATAATCGGCTGCTTGTAAAAGTCTTGTAAGAATACTTTCTACGTCTTCACCCACATACCCTGCCTCTGTTAATACAGTAGCATCGGCAATACAAAACGGCACATTCAGCACTTTAGCAATGGTTTTAGCCAAAAGCGTTTTACCTGTTCCTGTTCTTCCAACCAGTAAAATATTTGATTTCTCAATTTCAATATCATTCTTCTTTGAAGAAAATGGTTGAGCTATTCTTTTATAATGATTGTAAACGGCAACAGAAAGCACTTTTTTAGCATCTTCTTGACCAATAACATACTCATCTAAATGTTCTTTTATTTGAGCGGGTTTAAGAAGTGTAAGTTGTTTATTGATATCGGCATTCAGCTTAGAGTTTATTTCCTCTTTAACAATGGCTTCCGCTTGGTGAATGCAGTAATTACAAATATGCCCGTTGATTCCTTCAACAATTACATCTACCTCTACCTTTGAACGATTACAAAAGGAACATTTAATATCTTCTTCCTGGCTCATTTAGTCAAGTTTAAAGCACAAAGGTCGGTTTTTTTTGTGAAATGGGTTACTCAAGCTTCACCAGCTTAAAATCAAATGAATGTGAAGTAGTTTCATCAGAGCCTTTATCTTCATAAACACTTATTTTTTGAGAAACTACTTTATAACCTGCTGCTCCAGCACGAATGATGTATTCGCCTTCAGGAATCGTTAAGAAATACTCTCCTTCTTCATTTGTTTTTGTTTGTGCTATTCTTTCTTCTTTTTCATTATACACTTGCACTAAAAGGTCTTCTAATTCTTCTGCTTGAATTTTTCCTTTAATAATTACAGTAGGTTTTTCATCTATCAAACTTGCTATAGGATATTTAGTCATGTCTATTTTATAAATATCTTTTTCACCAAAACCATTTTTTCTAAAGGTTGAATAATAGCCTGTCTTTTTATCTGTAGAAAGAATAAAATGTACATCATCAACAACTGTATTGATTGGGTAACCCAAATTTACAGGCTTACTCCATGTGCTATCATAACGCATTTTACTCATAAAAATATCATACCCTCCCATGCTGTTATGTCCGTCAGAACTAAAAAATAAGGTTTTCCCATCAGGATGGATAAATACTTTTACTTCGTCATAAGGAGTATTGATAGAGTCTCCTAAATTAACAGGCTCTGACCAAACGTTTCTACTTATTCTGTCAGAATAGTATATATCTGTTTGCCCAAAACCACCCTTTGGTTTTTCACTCACAAAATACAATCTATTTCCATCTGATGTAATACTAGCCGAGCTTTCAAAATAACTGGTATTAATCGGTTTTCCTAAGTCTTTAGGCGTTGACCAGTTTCCTGATGAGTTAATTTTAGAAACAAAAATATCTCCAATGTAAACTACCCCATCATTTCTGTATAAATAAATTACTTTCCCATCAGCTCCAATACATAAAGCCGCATCATGTCCTTCTGTATTTAATTTACCCGGGATATTTTCCGCAGATTTCCACATTTTATTTTCTGAATCCCACTCTGATATATAAATATCTTCATAAAACTTATGATCTCCTTGTAAGTCTCTTCCACCGCCTTTAGTAGCAGCTCTTCTAGAGGTGAATATCATTGTTTTTCCATCAGCCGAAATAGATGGGCCGTAATCATCTTCTCTAGAATTTACTTCACGACCAAGATTTATAATCTCAACGGGAACAGGTGAAGCCATTAATTCTTTTGCTCTTCCGCACATGGCTTCATAATACTCCAAATCCATCTTCTTGATGATTTTCTTTTTGTTCTTGATTACTTTTCTGTATTCCTGATAGGCTTCAAGGGCTTCATCCACCATACCGTTTTTATGCAACGCTTTTCCATACTCAAAGTAAAATTCCTTTTTCACCTCAGGATCAATGTTTTTTGCATTTCTGTAGTATTCTACTGCCAAATCAAAACTTTTTAACTCATAGTGACATTTTGCAACTTTAAAGTTTAGAAGAGCGTTAGACTTTGTAGTTTCCATTATCTGTCTATACAAGTTGAGAGCTGCTCTATAGTCTTTTTCATAAAATTTATGGTCAGCTTCTTTCATCTTATATACATTCTTAACCCCTAAGCCATCTTGGGCATAGATAGAAAATGTGATGAAAATTAATATAACAGAGGAAATAAGTTTCATTCGAGTAAGTTTTAAAGTCTAACAAAAGTAATGATTGACAATAGTTTAAGCAATTTTTATGGATTTATTTTCAATTTGGTGTACAGAAATAGTGGCTGCCACCACACTTACAATTGCCGCAAAGCCTGCAAGCGTAACGCCACAAAAAGGTATTAACATAAAGATAGAGTAAATTATTCCATTACCAATAATTGAGCCTTTATTCCGTCTCATAAAGCTTACACTTTGAGATATTGTCATTTTTCTACGTTCCAGTGAATAATCAGAAAATGAAAAGCCATAGAAGTAGGAAGTAACAAAGAATAAGAGGATTGGGCCTGCAAAACCGATAATAGGAATAAAAGTAATGATGAAGCAACCTATCATCCATAAAATTTCTATTAATACATTTCTGGTAGCAATAAGTATTCCTCTTACTACATCTCTCATTAACTGGTCAAAATCAAAATCATATTTTTTTCCGGTTAATATTTTTTCTGTGCGTTCGGAGAGGTATGAAAAAACAGGACTTAATAGAACAATTACAATATATCCACCAAAGTAGGCAAACGTAAAAAAGAAGATTAACTTTAGAATAAACCAAACTAACCAGGAGAGAGTTCCTGTTAATAACGCTGCCCACCAAGTTTCAGGGTTTAAATCCATTTGTGCATTTACCCATTCTACTAATGAATCAGAAAGTGAACCCACAAAATAAAAGCCTCCAAAAAAGAAAATAAGGTTTAAGGCTAAAGGAAAAGCAAAAAACCACCACAAGCCTTTTGTAAAAATAATATCAAGTGCTTTACCGTAATAGGTCATTGATTTCCAGGCATCTTTAATTAATTTCATTTTCTGTAGAATTTTAATTTACTAATTTCGTGCTTCTTTTTATCAACCATATAAAGATATAAAATGGATTTAAATTCTCTTACTGCTATAGCTCCAATAGATGGAAGATATGCTAATAAAACTTCGGTTTTAAGAAATTATTTTTCTGAGTTTGCCCTTATTCAGTATAGGGTTAGAGTTGAAATAGAGTACTTTATCGCACTTTGTGAGTTACCGTTGCCCCAACTAAAAAACGTATCAAAAGATAAGTTTGATGACTTAAGAAGCATCTATAAAAATTTTACTCATTCAGATGCCTCAAGGATTAAAGAAATTGAAAAAACTACCAATCATGATGTTAAGGCTGTAGAATACTTTATCAAGGAAAAATTTGAAGCCTTTGGGATTGGAGCTGAAAAAGAATTTATTCATTTTGGTCTTACTTCTCAAGACATTAATAATACTTCCGTACCACTTAGTTTAAAAGAGGCAACGCTTGAATGCTATTTACCACAAATACAAGAGATAATAGATGAACTGTCCGCTTTTACAAAGGAATGGAAAGATATAGCCATGCTTGCCAGAACTCATGGACAACCTGCTTCTCCAACTATGCTTGGTAAAGAATTTATGGTTTTTCATGAAAGAATTGAAAAACAGCTGGAACAATTAAAGTCACTTCCCTTTCCGGCAAAGTTTGGTGGAGCTACAGGAAATTTTAATGCTCATTTTGTTGCTTACCCAGATATTGATTGGGTATCGTTTGCAAATAGTTTTGTTGATAACACGCTGGGATTAAGCCGTTCTCAATATACTACTCAAATTGAGCATTATGATAATCTTTCTGCCATTTTCGATTGCATGAAAAGAATTAATGTTATTCTAATTGATTTTAGTAGAGATATCTGGACGTATGTATCAATGGAATATTTTAAACAAAAAATAAAAGCAGGAGAAATAGGTTCTTCAGCAATGCCACATAAAGTAAATCCAATAGATTTCGAAAATGCTGAAGGAAATTTTGGAATTGCAAACGCTTTATTTGAGCACCTATCTGAGAAACTTCCTGTTTCAAGGCTTCAAAGAGATTTAACTGACTCAACGGTTTTACGAAATATAGGAGTTCCTATAGGTCATACTATCATTGCTTTTCAATCAATTCTGAAAGGACTATCTAAACTACAACTTAACAAGGCTAAAATTGATGAGGATTTAGAAAACAACTGGGCGGTTGTTGCTGAAGCCATTCAAACTGTATTAAGAAGAGAAGGCTTTGATAAGCCATACGAAGCGCTTAAAGACTTAACTAGAACAAATGAAAAAATCACTGCCGAATCAATTAGGCATTTCATTTCTAATTTGAATGTAGATAAAAAAATAAAAGAAGAGTTAAATAAAATATCTCCTTTTAATTATACCGGAATATTTTAAAAAATTATTCTAGGGTTTTAAAACGAATTTCAACTACCGCTCCACCTTCATTATAAAACTTAATTTCCCCTCCAATTTGCTCGGTTAAAGCAAGAATTAGCTGAAATCCAAGTGAAGCAGATTCTTCCGGTACAAACTTATCAGGAAAACCAGGACCATTGTCTTTACAGTACAAAATATATTCTTTATCATTTTTTGTTTTTTTAATTGATAGTACTGCATTAGAACTTTTGTCTTGGTTATTGGCGTGCTTTAATGAGTTAGTAATCAACTCATTTAAAATTAAACCCACAGGAATAACCGTTTCTATGTTAAAGTTTACTTTCTCATCTACAAAAACGTCAAATTCTTGTCCTCTAAGCTCTTCATTTAAAGAAAAACGAATGGTATCGATTAATTCAAGAATATATTCCTTCACTTTAATCTCAGAAAAATCTTCTGTTTTGTAAAGTTTTTGGTGAACTAAAGCCATAGAGCGAACTCGATTCTGAGTATCTTTAAGAGCTATTTGAATTTTAGGATCCTCAATTTGTGAAGATTGAAGATTAATAAGGCTAGTTATGATTTGTAGATTATTTTTTACTCTATGGTGTACCTCTTTAAGCAAAACCTCTTTTTCTTTATTCTGTTTTTCAAGTTTCTCTTTTTGGTCTAAAATTTCTGCCGTTCTTTTTAGTATTAATTTTTCCAGTCTAAACTTTTCTTTTCTATGATTAACTGTTCTTATGAAAATAATGATGTAAACAATCGTAATTAAAATAATTACACAGGCGCCATAAAACCAGGCGGTTTTCCAAAAGGGCGGAGATATTGTAAATGAAAATTCTGCCGACTCTGTACTCCAAATTCCCGTGCTATTTATAGCTTTTACTTTAAACGTGTAATCTCCCGGTGATAGTGAAGAAAAAGTAACGGAAGATATATTGCTTTTTTTGCTCCACCCTTGTCCAAGACCAACTAATTCATAACTATATTTAATTTTTTCAGGTTGAAAAAAAGATATTGCAGAAAAATTAAATGTTAAGTGATTTTGATTATAGGGCAACGTAAGGTTTTTAGGTAAACCGGTAGCTGAATCATTGCCTGTATAATATTTTTCCCAACCGGTAGAACTATAAAAAACCTCAACAGAATTAATATTAATCTTGGGAGAAATTCTATTGTACTTTTCTTTAGATGGGTCATGCTTAATAAGCCCATTTACAGTTCCCCACCAAATATTTCCCTGCACATCTTTTACAACTGCATTTCTATTACATTCTATACCTTCAAATCCTTCGTTTTGTCCATAATATCTGAGGTTTAAACTTCCTTGAGCTTGAAATTCATCTACATTTAGCATCATAAAACCATTAGAAGTTCCTACCCATAATTTGTCCTGATCAAGTAATAATGATTTTATATTATTATTGACTAGCCCGTCATCCATTGTTATTACAACAGGTATTTTATTATTCATATTATACTTTACAAGCCCATTACCATTAGTAGCTATCCATAAATTATTGTTTTTATCTTGAAGTATTGAAGTGATAAATGCATTTTCTAAACCGGGAATATATAGCTTCTTAAAATCATCATTTTCTTTATAGAATATACCTCCTCCAAAAGTTCCCACCCAAATTTTGCTATATAGGTCTTTAAATAAAATCCTTGCTTCAGAACCATTAAAGTGTTCCTCTTTAAGGTATTTATTGGTAATCCCTGATTCAGACAATTCGTAAACACCACTTGCCGATGCAAGCCAGCAAGTATTTTTATCTTTATAAACCTGATAAAAAACATCATTTGGTATTTTTTGAATTACCTTTTCTGTGCTTAAGTCTATAATAAAAAAACCTGTGTTCGTTGCCATGTAAAGGGTGTTGTTTTCAGTCCAGGATGAATACCAACATGTTCCATACGTTGTGGGGATTAGGTGACTAATGTCATTTAATTTATTTCCGGAAAATTTATACAAGCCATGTTCTAAAGTAGCGGCCACAATATTGTTGTTTTGGTCTTTGCCAACGTGAATAATATTTATATCGTCAAAGCCACTTTGAGTTTCATATTTAACAAAGGTTTCTCCCTGAAAACAGCACAATCCCTGACCATAAGTTCCTAACCAAATATTTTTTTCTTTATCCTCAAAAATGCAATTTATGTTATTACTACAAAGTCCATTTTTCTTGTTAAATAGAATTGAACTTCCGTCAGCGTTAACTCTAATTACACCTAATGAGTTCACTGAATACCAAACATTTTCTTTACTATCTTCATAAATATTTTTAACCCACAGTTGATTACTGTTTGTTTTATATTGATCTAAAATAAATTCTCCTGTTTCGGTATTTAAGGGGCCGGTAAAGGTTCCACTATATATAACTCCCTTGCTATTTTCAAAAAGACAATACGAACTTGATGTACTTACCTTGTTTATGTTTTTAAAGCCATTTCCGGTAAATTCATATATCTGGCCGGCAATAGTTCCTACAACAATTTTTCCACTTTTTGTTATAACAAGAGAATTCAGGTTAGAAGATTCTTCAGAAAAATCAAACTTAAAGGTTTTTATTTCATTATCGTTTATTATGGAAATTGCATCTGAGGTAAGCACAATTATTTCTGTATTGTTTCGCTCTTTTATTTTAATGATTGATTTACCCGCTAATTCAATCTGTTTATTTAATTCTACTATCTTACTATTTACAATTTTACAAAGTCCGTTTTTAAGAGTTCCCACCCAAATGTTTCCCTTAGAATCGGTTAAAATACTTGTAACTCTAGTATCAGGCAAACCCTCTTTTAATCCATAATTTTTAAAGTTAGAACCGTCAAATCGACTCAAACCACCTGATGTTCCTATCCACAAATAGCCTAATTTATCTTGAGTAATACATGTTACTTCAGATTGAACTAAACCATCTTGAACGGAGAAGTTTTTAAAATTATAGAGCTGCGCATATCCCTGTGTTAGGAATAAAAGAAGTATTTGGAATATTATTAGCTTTTTAATCATGTAGTAGAATTGTAAATATAATAATAGAAACTAAATATTAGTTTTGTAATGTCTATTAATACCATATTCTATTATTATGATAAAGGAAATTACTGTTCAAGAAATGAAAGAAATGAAAGACAATAATGTTGACTTTCAACTTATAGATGTTCGCGAAAACTATGAATATGAAATAGCTAATATTAACGGTGAATTAATTCCCTTGGCTACCATTCCTGAAAATGTATCTAAAATTAACAAGGATAAACCTGTTATTGTTCATTGCAGAAGTGGAAAAAGAAGTGCAAGTGCAATTGAGTTTTTACAGGCAAATCATGGGTTTACTAATTTAATGAATTTAAAAGGTGGAATTATGGCATGGGCTAATGAAATTGATAATACTTTAGATGTAGTTTAGTGAAGGTAATTCAAGTGAAAGTAATTCCTAATGCAAAAAAGGCTGAAGTTATTGAAGAAAAAGATTTTTATAAAGTAAAAGTGAATGCCCCTGCGATTGAAGGGAAAGCCAATAAAGCAGTCATTAAAAGTTTAGCAGATTACTTTAAAATTAAGCCCAAACAAATTTCAATTATTAAAGGAGAAAAAAATAGTTTAAAAACGATTGCTATTTTGTTATAACTCCGGCTCTTTAGGCTCTCCGGTACTCTTAGCTTTTCCTTTTTTAGGCTTCAATTTCTTCTGCTGTTTTAAAATAGCCTTATTTTGTTTTCTTCTTTTTTTATCACTCTCTTTTTGGTTTTTCTCTAAGTGCTTGGCAGATATTTTTGCTTGCTTTTTTGGGTTATCAAAGTGTTTGTTTTCTTTATCGTATTCTTCTGCCACAATAACGCTAGGTGGCTTTTTTTTATTAATCATTCTTTTATCAATACCGCTTTTCTTTTTAAACTTCCTCTTCTTTCCACCCATGTTTACTTGTGAGAACATTGAGAAAGACAACATCGTCACCACAATAAACAGAATTGCTTTATACCAATTATTTTGTCTCATATTCTTTATATAACGTATAAATGTCCTGAATTAGTCTATCCACATCTTCAGTTGACGTACCATCGTAAAAACCTCTTAAACGCTGGTTTTTATCAACTAAAATAAAATTTTCAGTATGAATAAAGTCATCCGGACCGCCATCTCCTTTAGTTTTTACAGCAAAATAAGATTGCCTTGCCATACGATAAATTTCTTTTTTTTCTCCAGTTAAAAACATCCACTCTTCAGATACAGCACCTTGCTTTTTTGCAAATTCTGCCATAACTTCAACTGAGTCAACCTCTGGCATAACTGTATGAGATAAGAGTATAAAGTCATTTCTATTTTTAAACTCTTCATATACTCTTGACATTTGTTTTTTCATCTTTGGGCAAATTCCCGGGCAAGTAGTAAAAAAGAAATCTGCAACATAAACCTTGTCTTTCACATCCTCAAGAGTAACTTTTTTTCCATCTTGATTGTAAAATAAAAAGTCATCAACCTTATGGTCTTTGGTAACATTTCTTTGACTTTCATCAACTAGTTCAGTATTTAACTCATTAGGATTAAATACAGGTAGTTTTGTTAATTCATTTTTCTTCTCACTTAATATAAAATAAGCTACTGTAACACCAGCAAAAAAAATAATTCCAAATACTAATAAAATAACTTTTCTAGACATTTACTTTCCCTCACTATCTCGTTTCATCAATTCTAGCAATAACTTCTCCAATTGCTCTGCCTCTAATCGTTTTGCGACAATTTTTTTGTCTTTATCCAATAAATAAACTTGAGGAGTACTAAAAATATCATAGGTATTATGATAGTTCAAACTTTTTATATCTGTAACTCCACTAAGGACTAATTCTGTAGCCATTTTCTGATCCTTATAAACCGCTTTAGGAACAGCCACATTAATAAAATCCATTTCCTTTTCTCGAATAAATTTTTTCCACTCAGCATTTTCTTCAGAGCTCACAGCATATACTTTAACGCCTTTATCTTTAAGTTTTTTGTATACCTCTACCAATTTCGGAATTTCTTTTTTACAATGTCCACAATCCGGATCCCAAAAAACTAAGATTGTGTAACTAGCATCTACGGAGTGTAAGTTTTGCCATACTTTTCCCGTAGTGTCAACTAATGTTAAATCTTGAGCCACTTTTCCCAAAAGTAAAGGGTCTAAAGTTTTTGCTCTATCACAAATCTTATTTACTTGAGCAGAGTCAGCCCAAGGAGTAAATCCTTTACAGTAATAATTTAACGCCATGTGAACAAAAACTGCATCCATTCCCATTATTTTAGACCGCTCATAATTACTGGTTAGATAAACAACAGTATATTTGAAAATTTCCGGGTCAGCCTTAGCTCTTGATACTACAAACTCTGCTTCTTTTATTATTGAATCAGGATGACTAACAACTAGCTGCTCAAAATACTGTTTTAACTTGTTGTGATAAACAGGACATCTTAATAGCCTAGCATCAGAAAAATCTACATTATCCCAAAAGTGATTTTTAAAATAATAGTAGTTGAATTTATCCTTATCAACTCCTTCAGGAGCTTCCGGAATTTCGGGTTCACTCATTGACTTAAAAAGCTTACCAACAAATTTATCTGAATGATTATTAATATAACCTATTCTAAATGCCTTTACATCAGCATCTATTTTTGAAAGTTCTTCTTGATATTTCTTTTTATCTTCTTCAGATTCAGATTTCTGATACTTTTCTCTTAGTCCTGCAGATATTTTTTGTTTATCATCTAAATACCTTAAGTACTCATAAAAGAGTCTGTTTTCTTCACTACCTTTAACTTTTAGGTTATAAATTAGATTAGTAGTATCTGTTTCTACTGAGAAATTTTGTTCATTAACAATAATTTCAAAGTATTTCATTCCCGGAATAACAACTGAATAAATTCCTCCTTCCAAAGGTTTCTTACCGGTGAATTCCATATACCCATTTTTGTCAACGCTAGCAGTATCTTTATAATATTGCTTGTCTCCGTAATAATTTGCTAAATAACAAATGGTGTCTTTAATACCAACCACCTTAACCTTTATTTTGTAACCCTGACTAAACAAGTTATTAGAGAAAACAGAAACCAATAAAACAATTGATATGATATACTTCATGAAGTTTTTTTTATGTTGCTATACAAATTTAATACCGATTAAGTGAAATAAAAAGGGCTTACTAAATTAGCAAGCCCTTTAACATTAAATTAACAGTTTTATTTAGTTACAACCATTCTGTTTGATTGTATCTCATCTTCAAAGGTTAAAGAGTAAAAATATACTCCACCTGTCCAGCTAGAAACATCAATATTAACTTGATGAACACCTGCTGGTTTATCACCTTCCTCTATATAAACAACTTCCCCAAGCATATTCATCACTTTAAATGTTGCTTTACCGGAGCTAGGTAATACATATTTAATTGTAGTATTTCCATTAGAAGGATTAGGATAACTTTGTCCTAAGAGCATACCTAAAGAAACGTTTTCTTGAATTGAGTTTGGTTGTTGACTAATATTACAAGGGCCTATATCTTCAAAACAAACATCATCTATAGCCCAACCTTCATTGTGTATTGAAGCATCTGAGTTAAAATTAAACCTAAAAATAACTCCTCCAGGATTACTTGGTTTCATACCAATAGATGAGCTTATCCATCCAGAAGAAGAACCTGAAAATGCAGGTGGTTGATAGCCATTAGGAACACCTCCATATATAAACTGAGCATTATACCAATTAGTTGGCTTATAAAAGTTAACCGTATCAGGGTTTCCATTTATAAAACCTCCTAGCACTTTCCATGTTAAACCTTTGTCTTCCGAATACTCAACATATCCTCCATCGTTATTAGCCTCCGTTTCATAAATATGGCTCATTGAAAGTTTATAGCACTTACTGGTATCCACAATAAATAAAGGAGTATATAATGATGATGAATCTCTCATGCCATAATTAGCTGATAAATTTGTCATCCAGCTATTTGGTGGAGAATTGGGTGAATTTAAAATGCTTTGTGCAGGAGTACCCTTTTGCCATATGGAACCAGTTTTAAAAGTTTCCTTATTCAATTCAACAAAATCTGATAAAGAAGAATTCTCAAAATTATTACAGTATTTAGTAGAACCAATTGTTGTTGAATCCATAATACAGCTTGTTAAATATGACGTATCACTAATAGGATAAACATCAGTATTATAATTAGGTTGATATGTATAAGCCTTAAAGTTATGACATCCTGGAATTCCATTCCAAACAGTGTTAAATAAATGATTTTTAAACTCAGCGTACTTCAATGGAGGAGAGAAGGTTAAGGTGTCTGTCTCTACTACTACTGAGTTAATCTCTAGATCAAGGATTACAGAACCTAGGTCTCTTATACCATCATTTGATACTGTAACTGCAATATTATATGGCTGAGGTAATGGAAGCAGACCCGAAGCAGAAGTTCTCAAATTACTAGTGGCTGCAGTAAGAGAAGGAGGACAATTCATAGTAATATTGGTAGTTTGTCCAAAAGGAGTTGTTCCACTTGCATAAACAGTATCATATCCAAATACCTTATAAGTAGGAAAATAAGTTTGAGAAGCATAAATATAAACACTAACGGATTGGTTTTTACTCAAACATACCTGATCAACATAAGTTGTATTTGTCATAGAGTAGTTTGTTAAATTCATTTCCTTTCTCATCAATATCTGACTGGTTGGCTGATCGGTAACTTGCCAATAATAATTGGTGGTAGTAGGCGCAAGAAAGTTACTTGTAGTAAACTGCACACTTAAATAACATCCATCCACATTTTCAACTGAATCAGGAACCAATGTGTCATTTGTAACATCCATATCATTCGCATGTGACGTCCACACTCTAAAGCCATATTTACCAAAAGTTTGCATGTTAGCGGTAAAGGTGGTAAACGTATGGTCATAAGTCTGGTTTGGCTGAATTGTAGCAGTAACGTTTTCAGTCCCTAAAATAACTCCATTCATTTCAACTGTAATTGGAATGTTTGAAATTGCACTATCACCTACATTCCTAAGTTGAACTTTTACTTGCTCGGTACTACCCATCATACAGTCTCTTGAAGGTGATATCAAAAGGGATGGTTCTATATCTTGCTTTTTAGGATCCCTCAATACAAAGTCATCAATTGAGATTCCATCCCTATTAGATACTCCTGTGTAAGTAGATGTTCGCATTATAAATCTAAATTGAACACTTGGAGTACCATCTAAGAAAGTACAATCATACTCACTCTGAATCCATCCGTTAGAATTGCCATTCCAACATTGGATTGGCGGATTAGTTGAGCTACCATTATACAAATAATTATACCAGTTAACTCCGTTAGGATCGTTCTGAATACCTAATCTTGTCCATGTTAATCCTTGATCGGTGGTATATTCTATAAACATCCCTTCAGCAAAGGTGTATAAGTTTCTGTTTTGCCAAAAACTCATTCTTGTGTTTGTAGAATTAGTCAGGTTAAAGAATTGGGTATATAAAACAGCAGAATCTCTTGGAACTGAATAGTTTGTCCCTAAATTAATATCCCAGCAATTTGGAGCAGAATGAACTGAATTTGTTACACCAAAAGTAGGTGTGCCTATTTCCCATCTTAAGCCTGGATTAGGATTATCCGGAGCCCATAAAGTATCTGTATCAAAATTATCTGTATAAGTTAGTGTATCTGTTCTTAGTCCGGTTCTCGTTTCACATGTTGTATCGTTACTAGACAGTCCATCAAGTGGAAGCACAGTCCATGCGCAAATATTGTAGGCTCCTGAAGGAACAGTAAAGGGAGTATTAAATTTATATGTAGTGTTAGAGTTGGTTGGTAAGCTTCCTGTCCAAGGCTCAGTTGCAACTATAGCTCCGTTTACAGCATAAACCACACTAAAAGCTGTTTGAGTGTTTTGACCATAATTTCTGATATCTACTTCAACCGTATCTTGTGCTCCGGCAACCGTAACTGCTGATGGACGAATAATATCAACCACACCAATATCATTATTTAGCTTGTCATAAACTTTAACATCATCAATAGCTAAGTCTCCAGTACAACAACCCAGACTTTTAGCTCTAAACCTAAATTGTAAAATAGATCCATAACCACCTAAACCTTTTTCTGCTCGTAACCATTGATTAACGGTACCTTGTTGCCCAGAGTAATATGGTGATATAATATCTCTTACCCAACCTGTTCCATTGTTAACATCCAGGTGCAGCTCACCAATTAAACTTCCCCACATATTATAATAAAACTCAATTGTCGGATTGGTTAATCCGCTAACATCATAACAAGGAGAAAATGCAAAAGCAGTATCTCCGTTAGAAGTTCCACTAACCTCAAGATAAAGGTAATTTCCACTTCCAGTAGTATGGTCTTTCTGAGGGCCGGTCGATCCACCTCCACCACTTGGTGTTGTTCCTGTTCCTACTACCCATTCACGGTTATCATCAGTACCATTAACTCCTTGATACCAATTGTTTTGGAAAGTACCCGGATTAGTTTGAGACTCAAACCCTAAAATAAACCCATCAAATGTCTCAAGAGCAGGGAATGTGTTTATAGGTGTTCCCAAGCATGTTGTAGGTTGAGTTTGATTGACTATAAAATACCTTATTCCGCTAGCCGGCTCAAAAGTTTTATTAGCACATGGTACAGCTTTATCCTGAACCATAATACTGTAAGTAACGGAATCACCAACAGTCATTGCCGGAATTACTGCAGTAAAGGTGTCGGTTGTTGCTGGCTTTAAAGACATACCTACCAATACAGGAGGACCTGCGTTTACTGAATAAGTTAAAATACATGTATCTATACCTGATTGAGCATCATTTGCTTCAATTGTGATATTATAAGGTCCTGTGTAGTAGACTTGACCATTTCCATAAATTATTGGGTCAGGAAGTAGCTGAACCGTTGGAGGAATTAATTCACAAGGAGCAACTTTTACTGTAATACTATCTAAAAACCAACCATGTCTAGCATTTGCACCATTTGCATTTCCATCAACTAAAACAAATCTAATCTGACAAGCTGCTTTATTTGATAGCAAAGATGAAACGTCAAAAGGCTCATGTTGCCACCATGAATTATTTGGAGTGGATGGGAGTCCGGGCACCCAGTTGGAGTATGAAGATTCTCCAAAACGACCTAGTGCGCCAAACCCTGAACTGGTTCCAAGATACTCTGAGGTAGTAAGGGTAGTCCAAGTTGCACCACCGTTATCAGAAACTTGCACTAATCCAAAATCTTGAAACTCTATTTTGCAAATATGATCAAAATCTAAAGTAACAAACGTATTTCCAATAGTTGAAAACGTTGGAGAGGTTAAAAATAAACTATCATTTAATGCCACCGCATTAGAATCACTTTTAGAACCTTGTGAAAACAGTCTGCTATTCACAGACCAAGCTGGAGCAGTTCCAGAAAAAGAAGATGAAGTCATTGAAACAACACCTTCAAAGTTTTCAGAAAAAACAGTAATTTGTGAAAAAGATGTAATAGTTATAACAATTGCAAAAAAAGTAGAAATTAATTTCTTCATAATTTATTGGTTTAGTTAGCCGGTAAAACTCCTGACGGTTAATTTTATTTAAAGGTTGCACCAAAAATAAACATTTTTTAGTTTCTTTTGCAAGATAAAATATTGAAGGACCAGTTTTTACTAATAGTAGTTAAATTTAAATTTTAAAAAAAGAAAGAAAAATGGAAAATAATTCTAAATGTTGGATAAATGAAAGCGATAATTCTGATTTTTCAATTTATAACATTCCTTTTGGAATAGTTAAATTTCATGGAGATTATTCAGTAGCATCAAGAATTGGTGATTTTGTTATATTAATTGATAAACTGAGCGACTTGGGATACCTTAAAAATATTAGTATTAATTCAGAATGTTATAAATCAAATTATCTAAATTCATTGATGAAAAACGGAAAGAATAAGACTTCTGAATTACGAAAAGAAATCATTTCAATTTTCACATCTGACGAGTTAAAAAATAGTGAAGAACACAAAAAAGAAATTTTAAAAAATATAAATGAAGTTGAAATGCAAATGCCAATAGAAATTGGCGATTATACCGACTTCTACTCAAGCATTGAGCATGCTACCAATGTAGGAACAATGTTCAGAGACCCTAATAATGCTTTACTTCCTAACTGGAAATATATTCCTGTTGGTTATCACGGAAGAGCTTCTTCTATCATTTTATCAGGTCAAGAAATTCACCGACCTAAAGGACAAATTAAGCCAAACGAAGAAGAACCACCTATATTCTCACCGTGCAGATTATTAGATTTTGAACTTGAAATGGCGTTTATCACATTTGACGGAAAACCACTTGGACAAAGCATTTCTACTAATGAAGCAGATGATTATATTTTTGGAATGTGCTTATTTAATGACTGGTCTGCAAGGGATATACAAAAATGGGAATATGTACCACTTGGCCCATTCTTAGCAAAAAATTTTGCATCCTCAATGTCTCCATGGATAGTTACCTTAGATGCTTTAGAACCATTTAGAGTTGAAGGGCCAAAACAAGAACCTGAAGTTTTAGATTATTTAAAATACAATGGAAACAAAAATATAGACATTAATTTAGAAGTTATTATAAAACCAGAAAAATCTGAAGGGAAAATAGTTTCAAAGTCTAATTACAAATATATGTACTGGAATATGAACCAGCAGTTAGCCCACCATACTGTTAACGGCTGTAATGTAAGATGTGGTGATGTAATGGCATCGGGAACAATTAGCGGCCCAACACCTGATTCTTATGGCTCAATGCTTGAACTTTCTTGGAAAGGAACCAAACCTATTCCAATGCCTGATGGTAGCGAACGTAAATTCATTAATGACTTTGACACTGTTATTATGAAAGGTTACTGTGAAAAAGATAATATTAGAGTTGGTTTTGGAGAGGTTTCAACAAAAGTTTTACCTGCAATATAAATATGAGTGTAGCTGAGGAAATTGAGAAGAGAGAAATTTTAAATGCCTACAAAGGTCTCTTGCGGTCTGTAAAAACCAGAAGCAAAGAAGATACTAAACTAATCCGAAAAGCATTTGACGTATCACTGGACGCGCATAAAGATATGCGAAGAAAATCGGGTGAGCCTTATATTTTCCATCCTATTGCAGTTGCCAGAATTTGTGCTGAAGAAATCGGCTTAGGAGCCACCTCAGTAATTTGTGCACTACTTCATGATACCGTTGAAGACACCTACCTAAAGCTAGAGGACATAGAAGCTATGTTTGGTAAAAAAGTAGCAACAATCATTGATGGACTAACTAAAATATCAGGCGTAATTGATCACACCGAATCTATTCAAGCAGAAAATTTTAGAAAAATACTTCTCACGCTTTCAGAAGATATTAGAGTGATTCTAATAAAATTGGCAGATAGGCTTCACAACATGCGTACGCTTGTTTCCATGAAAAGAGAAAAACAATTAAAAATTGCCTCCGAGACTCTCTTTTTATACGCTCCTCTTGCCCATAGACTAGGTTTATATAATATTAAAACAGAATTAGAAGACCTTTCATTAAAATTTCAGGATCCGGAAACCTATGAAGAAATCAGCACCAAACTGAAAAAAACACAAGCTGTTAGAAGTCGATTTATAAGAACTTTTTCTTCCCCAATTAAAAGAGCTTTAGATGATTTAGGTTTTAATTACGAAATTAAAGGGCGACCAAAATCCACCTTTTCTATTTATAACAAAATAAAAACCAAACATGTTCCTTTTGAAGAAATCTATGACTTGTTTGCAATAAGAATTGTGTTAGATGTTGAACCACAAAAAGAAAAAGCAGAATGCTGGAGGGTTTATTCTGTCGTAACCGACTTCTATCAACCAAATCCAGACAGGCTTAGAGATTGGATTTCAATGCCAAAATCTAATGGTTATGAATCATTGCACACAACCGTAATGAGTCCTTCCGGTAAATGGGTAGAAGTGCAAATCCGTTCTAAAAGAATGGATGAGATAGCTGAAAAAGGGCTAGCCGCTCACTGGAAATACAAGGAAACTAATAACTATGAAAATAATTTAGAGAACTGGATTACAAAAATTAGAGAAGTACTTGAAAACCCTGACCCAAATGCACTTGAATTTATTGATGATTTTAAATTAAATTTATTTGCCGAAGAAATTGTAGTTTTTACTCCAAAAGGAGAAATAAAATC
>CALALS010000064.1 GCA_937925525.1 uncultured Flavobacteriales bacterium
GGAACTCTAAAAATAATTGTTCTTTCAGGCTCAACAATTCTTTCTAATATTTTGGCGTCACTATACTTTTTATTCGTCTGCATAAAAGGAATTACCGCTTCCGCAACTTCGTGAACTGCCTGTAAAAACTCAGGCTCATGACTATTTTTGGCTTTTACTTTTGCCATAAATTCGTTAATCTGAGTTTGATGCTTATTTGCCATTTTAATAATTAAATTAGTTAAACATTTGTAGAAGGCAAATGTATGTAAAAAAAGAAAGCTGCAAATAGAATTGGAAAAATGTTAATATAAAAACTGCAAGGTAAAACAGGATTTATTTTCATTAATGACTAAAATCATATCTTAGAGCAAAATTACAATTATGAAAATCAAACATTTTGTGTTAACACTTGTTTTTATTGCAGGTTTATTTAGTACAAAACTAAATGCCCAAAAGGTATATAAAGTAAAGTATGAGTCACAAGCCGACATTAAAGTATATGTAGTAAATTATGAGAGTCAGGCTGATTTAAAAGTATATCATGTAAAGTATGAAAGTCAGGCAAAAAAAGACGGATTGTGGTATTCTGTAAATTATGAAAGCCAAGCAGATTACAAGGTGTATTTTGTCAATTACGAAAGTCAAGCAGACTTAAAGATTTATTATGTTGACTATGAAAGTCAAGCGGGCTGGAGAAACAAACAGAAAGCTCATTTATTAAAATTTTAGCTGTTGGAAGAAGTAGTTTTAGTTGACGAAAAAGATAACGAACTTGGGCTAATGGAAAAAATGGAAGCCCACCAGAAAGGACTTTTACACAGAGCTTTTTCTGTTTTTGTTTTTAACTCAAATGGTGAGCTTTTGCTTCAAAAAAGAGCTGCTTCAAAATATCATTCGGGAGGTTTGTGGACAAATACTTGTTGCAGCCACCCAAGAAAAGGAGAAACTGCTTTACAAGCCGCAAATAGAAGGCTAAAAGAAGAAATGGGTATGAGCTGTAAGCTTGAAAAAGCTTTTCATTTTATATACAAATCTGCTTTAGATAATGAGTTAACGGAACACGAGTTAGACCATGTATTTATAGGTTTTACGGAAGACAAACCCATTTTAAACCCTGAAGAAGCTGAAGACTTTAAATACGTCTCTTTAGAAAAATTAACTCAAGAAATAAAATCAAATCCGGATAACTATACCATCTGGTTAAAAACCTGCTTGCCTCAGGTTGAACAATATCTTCAGAAAACTGTTTAACAGTTTTGTCGAAGAATGCATGCAATATCCATATTTTGGTTTAGAAGAGATTTACGTTTAAACGATAATGCTGCACTATATCATGCACTAAAAAATTCTAAAAAAGTACTTCCTGTATTCATTTTTGATACTGAGATTTTAAATGACCTTGAGGATAAAAGAGATAAACGAATTTCTTTCATCTATGATACTTTAAAAAAAGTAAAAAATGAATTAGAGAATTTAGGTAGCTCACTATATGTTATCCATTCCAGCCCAATTGATGCTTTTAAAAAGCTTTGTAAAGAGTTTCCGGAAATTGAAGCCGTTTGTACTAATCATGATTACGAGCCCTACGCTCTTGAACGTGACGAAGAAATAAAAACCTTTTTAAAAGAGAATAATATCAACTTTCATAGCTTTAAAGACCAGGTGATTTTTGAAAAAGATGAAATTGTAAAGCCTGATAAGTCTCCTTACATTGTATATACCCCTTACTCAAAAAAGTGGAAAGAAAAGCTGAATGATTTTTATGTAAACCCCTATCCTACAAAAAAATATTTCTCTTCTTTTTATCAAACAAGACCTTTCTCTTTTCCAAACATAGAAGAAATTGGTTTTATTAAAGCCAACTATGAAGTAGCTCCTAAAGCTCCTGATTTAGCTGTTTTAAAAAACTATCATAAAACCAGAGATATTCCTGCAATCAAAGGAACATCAAACCTTAGCGTTCATTTAAGATTTGGCACAATTTCGATAAGAGAATTAGTAAAAATTGCTCTAGAGCAAAATGAAAAATACCTAAATGAATTAATTTGGCGAGAGTTTTATATGCAAATATTATGGCATTTCCCACAGGTGGTTAATCAATCATTTAGAAAAGAATACGACCGAATAGAATGGCGAAATAATGAGGGAGATTTTGAAAAATGGTGCAATGGCAAAACAGGTTATCCTATTGTTGATGCAGGCATGAGAGAGTTAAACCAAACCGGGTGGATGCACAACAGAGTGAGAATGATTGTTGCTAGTTTTTTAACCAAACACCTTTTAATAGACTGGCGGTGGGGTGAATCCTATTTCGCAAAAAAATTATTGGATTATGAATTATCATCCAACAATGGTAGTTGGCAATGGTGTGCCGGAACAGGGTGTGATGCATCGCCTTATTTCAGAGTTTTCAACCCTTACATACAGACAGATAAGTTTGACAAAGACAGAGCTTACATACAAAAATGGGTGCCCGAATACCAAGACCCTTCTGCATACCCCAAACCAATAGTAGAACATTCATTTGCGAGAAAAAGAGCCATTGAAACTTATCAAAAAGCATTGAAATAAATTTCATTTCTACATTTGTGTAATGAATTTACCCTCTCGCTTTTTAGAAAACTTAGCCGAAGTAATTCCCACTTCAGAAATAAGTGAATTTACAAATACTTTACATGAGGAAATTCCAACTAGCATAAGAATAAACCCAAACAAAAAAATAAACACCACTGCTTTAGAAAAAATAAAGTGGTGTGAGTTGGGTTATTATTTACCCGAAAGAAAAAAATTCACATTTGACCCACTTTTTCATGCCGGAGCATATTATGTTCAGGAAGCGGGAAGTATGTTAATTGAACAAGCTTTTTTACAATTTGCTAATTTAAAATCACCTTTAAAAGTATTGGATTTATGTGCCTCTCCGGGTGGAAAGTCCACACACATTTTATCATTAATTAGCGATGAAAGTATATTGGTAAGCAATGAAGTAATCGGTTCAAGAGTTTCTTCTCTTCATCAAAACATAGTAAAATGGGGAAATGCGAATTGTATTATTACACAAAACGACCCCAAAGATTTTAGCAATTTTTCAGAAAAATTTGATATTGTAGTAATTGATGCTCCTTGCTCAGGTGAAGGAATGTTTAGAAAGCATAGTCATGCCATAGAAGAATGGAGTGAAGACAATGTAAATTTATGTAGCGCAAGGCAACAACGTATATTGCATGATGCCTGGAGTTGTTTAAAAGAAAACGGACTATTGATTTATAGTACTTGTACTTACAATTTAAAAGAAAATGAAGGAAATATTTCTGAGTTTTTGAAGGAGAAAAAAGGAGAAAGTTTAAAGCTAAATCTTCCCGCTGATTGGAATGTGCGTGAAACAATTCATCAGGAAATTTACGCTTACAGAATGATGCCTCATCAAACAAAATCAGAAGGTTTTTTTATGAGTTGTATTCAAAAAAAAGACGCTAGCGAAAGCAACTCATACAAATCAAAAAGAAATTTTTTAAAGTCTTATTTTGAGTGGGAGAATTACATAAAAAATGCAGAAAACTTTAAAGCAATTGATTTTAAAAATAAGCAGTTTATTTTTCAAAATAATGAGATATACTTTTTAACTAGCTGTTTACTACAGCTAAACGTAAAGCATTTTGGAGTTGAAATTGGCGAATTAAAAGGCAAAGATTTTATTCCCTCCATTTCTTTAGCTCTCTCTAACCATCTTGATAAAAATGCTTTTGCAATTTATGAGGCAAATGATGATGAAGCTCTCTCTTATTTACGAAAAGAAAACATTCCACCAAAGTCTGACAACAAAGCTTATGAATTGGTTTGTTACGAAAGTCAGCCGATTGGGTTTATTAAAAACCTAATTAACAGAACGAACAACCTTTACCCAAAGGGGTGGAGGGTTTTGAGCCAAAGTTAATTATCTTGCTTTCTAAAATCAGGGTTAAACATAAAAGCCAATTGAGCATGCCACTTTCCAAATGAGCTCACTTGTTGGTGAAGCATTCCGAGTTGAACATTGGTTGTTTTTGAAAGTTGATAGCCAAGCGCCACATAAAACCTGTTTCTATCAAAGAAGTTAGCAGAGTTATTAATAAATACCTCATCATAAAGTGATAAGAAAATAGAGCCTTCTTCCATTTCAAATTTATTCAGGGGAACCAGCGCCAATAAGCGATACCTAAAACTAGTTTTGAAGTTATCATTTATAAATCGTTGATCAAACCAATACCGATGCACAAAAACAACTCTTCAAATATTACTTTTTTGAATTTGCTGCTGCCAAATTCTATGCTCCACAACATCAGGCTGAAAATCAGAAGGTATGAAATGATAGTTTGGAATATAAGCATAGCCTGCGGTGAGCATTGCTTTATCGGTTAAGTGATAGTTAAATCCCGTCCTGATTAAAATTTGCTCAGGTTTGTCGGCAGAAATGGTATAACTTCTATACTGAATTTCGCTATGTAAACTCCACTTATCAGATAATCTGTTTTGACCAAAATACATCAGCCAGTTGCCTAATTCATCATTTTGAGAGTATCCTTGAAAGCAACAAAAAAGTGAAAGGAGATATATTATTAGTTTTTTATTCATGTTTATGTTTATGCCCGGGTTCGTATATAAGCCTCAAAAAGCTACTAAATCTGTCGTTTTCTCTTTTAATAGGAATACCTGTAACAATTCCAATTATCATATTTTCCGCTAAAGAAATTCGCATTTGTGGACGAATAGTCATGTCAAAGTCATCACTATAAATTTCTTTATTAAACTCTATTCCTATAAAGTTTCTGGTTCCGTCTATCATATAATGTATATTGGTGTTAACTTCAGCCCATGCTTGTGTTTTTCCATGATGACTCAACACCTTTGCCCCTGAATATATAAGTGTATGGAAATTCTGCCCCCAGCGTTTTGCAGTAATAAAAAATGGATTATAAAGGTTTCCCATAAAAACAGAGCTTTTGTTGTAATCTTTAAACTCCTGCATTTCAAACTCATGAATATAGCCCAATGCCATACTTGTTTTCATTTTTTCGGAAACAAAAAAGGACCATTGTGTGGCAAGTTTAATACTATTGAGTTTATTTCCGGGAACAGAATCCCTAACAACTTCTGTAGTAACAGGATAGTAAAACGAAAAAGGAAGCTCTACTTCAAAACCTAATCTATTTATTGGTGCCCATTCATACTCCACAAGAGCTTCGTATCTATCATATTTGTTGTTGTCTGTTAAGCCAACACCTACATTCCACTCTTTTTCGCCTTTTCTTGCGCCCAAGTCTCTGATAAGGTCAATAAACAAAGGTTCGGCATGCAACACTTTGAAGCTCTCTTTATTGCCTTCGGTTTCATCAATATATTGGTCGTCTAACCTGTCGTTAATATTGACAGTTGAGTCTATTTGACAAAAACCGTTAAATGAAACGAAGAATAAAAAAATACCGATTAGATAGCTTTTATGCTGCTTCATATAAAAATAGTTTAAGTCATTAAGTGATCAACTATTTAAAAAAAGTCGATTTGACCATTATCAACATTATAGACTGCTCCCACAATAATAATCTTCCCCTCTTTTTCCAAGTCTGAAAGAATAGTGCTTTTGGCTTTGATTTCCGTAATAGACTGCTTGATGTTGGCTATGGTTACTTCTTCTACTTCTATACTTCCTTTATTGGCCTCAACTGTTGAAATAGCGGGTTTTATTTTACTTAAAAGAGCCGTAATATTTCCCATTTCAACTTTTTGACAAGCTGCCGTAACCGCACCACATTTAGTGTGCCCCATTACCACAACTATTTTGGAGCCGGCCACTCCACAAGCATATTCAATTGAGCCCAAAATATCTTCATTTACGATATTTCCTGCCACTCTTACGCTAAACAAATCTCCAATGCCTTGGTCAAAAACAACTTCCGCAGGCACTCTTGAATCAATACAGCTTAAAACTGCTGCAAAAGGATATTGACCACTGCTTGTTTCCTGAACTAAATCAAGCAAATTTCTTTGCATTTTTAAGCTGCCTACAAATCGTTTATTTCCCTCCTTTAAAACATCAAGGGCTTGTTGTGGTGTTAAGTTTTGTTGAAATTCTTTTGTATGTGTTTTCATTTTTTAGTTTTTTATTGGTTTAGAAAAAATTTCTTGAAAGTTTTCAGGATTTTCAAATATTCCCCTTTCAGAAATTAGCTTTATGGTAATGTTTCTGTTTTTTGCTTTTATTGAAAAATTATCCAGTATCTCCTGCACGTCATAGTCTAAGTTAACTGTTTTAGTTACGTCAATTTCTAAATACGCTCCCTCAGGAACTGAATCTAATTCCCTTGAAATTGCTCCTTTATTTAAAAATGTAACCTCTTCAGCTAAGGTCATTTTTAGTTTTTTATTATTTGCTTCTTTACTTTCAATATGTAAAAAGTGAGAGTTTTTATAGCTGTTGAATAATATTACTACGAGTGCCACAGCAAATCCAAGCGCAATTCCAATTAATAAATCGGAAAATACTATTGCGACAATAGTTACGATAAACGGAATAAACTGTTTTTTTCCGTGTTTATACATTTGAGCAAACAATTTAGGATTAGCCAACTTATAGCCTATTATTAAAAGTACGGCTGCTAATACACCTAGAGGTATTAAGTTCAAAAACTTTGGAATAAACACTACACTCAAAATAAGCAAGAATCCATGAAGTATTGCTGATAATTTTGTTTTACCTCCGCTCATAATATTAGCAGAACTTCTTACTATTACCTGTGTAATAGGTATTCCTCCTATTAAACCTGAAATAGTGTTTCCTGTGCCCTGAGCTATTAACTCTCTGTTGGTGGGGGTAACTCTTTTTTCAGGGTCTAGTTTATCCGTAGCTTCCACACAAAGAAGTGTTTCTAAACTTGCTACTATGGCTATAGTAATAGCCACAATATATACTTCAGTATTTGCAAATTGCGAAAAATCAGGAGTAGTAAATTGACCCAAAAAAGAATCTATTCCTTCCGGAACAGGAACTTTAACCAAATGCTGAGGACTTATGTTTAGAGATGAAGAGCCGCTTCCAACAAAAATTTGATATAAAACACCTACAATTACTGCCGCTAAAGGTCCCGGGAACATTTTAAAAAACTTATGTCTTTTTGACAATACTTTCTCCCAAAGCAGTAAAATAAAAAGTGATATGGCAGTAATTAAAATCACACCCGGAGAGATATAGTCTACCATCTTAATCAGTTCAGAAAAAGTATTTTCTCCATCTGGCTGGAAAAAATTCATGTCTCCTTCATAATCGGCATCATAGCCAAAGGCATGCGGTATTTGTTTTAAAAAGATAATTATTCCTATTGCTGAGAGCATTCCTTTTATAACAGAAGTTGGAAAATAATAACCTATTACTCCGGCTTTTAGCAAGCCCATTATTATTTGAATAAGCCCTGCCATAACTACGGCAAGCAAAAAGATTTCATAGCTCCCTAATTCCGTAATGGCATTTAATACAATAACTGCTAATCCTGCTGCCGGACCACTCACGCCCACAGAAGAACCTGAGATTGCTCCAACAACAATACCCCCAATAACTCCGGCTATAATACCTGAAAACAAAGGTGCTCCACTTGCTAAAGCAATTCCCAAACAAAGGGGTAAGGCAACAAAAAATACAACTAAACTAGCAGGCAAATCCTGCTTAAGATTTTTAAAAATACTCATGAATAATGTTTTATAATTTAATTAAAATTGTGCGACTTAATTATAAAACAAGCTCTGGAGGTGGGGTTGGTATTTTATCGCTAAAGTGGCTGGTTTTATACTCAACCAATAGTGATGCAGATAAATAAGAAGTGATTTGAAAAAACTGAAAAGAATTTGTTTTGTAAATAGAATGTTCCTCTTCTATATTATTGGTTTTTGAAGAAGAGTGATTTTCTTCTTCAGAAAGCGGTATTTGTGTTGTTCCATCAACAATTTCGGCTTTTTTGCATACCGAGCTATAGTTGTATATCATCAATGGAGCCGTTGATAACACAACTATCATAACGAAAGACAATATGCTTAAAAGGGTTTCTCTCACGCTGCAAATATAACGTCATTATTGGGAAATAATAACATATTAACATTTTTTAATAGATATTTAATGTAAGTACCCTGACTTTATTTTATGTTCAAAACACTACTTTTACTAAATGGAAATGCAAGTCTTTTCTGATGAATATTTTATGAAAGAGGCCTTAAAAGAAGCCCAAAAGGCTTTTGAAAAGGATGAAGTGCCAATTGGTGCTGTAGTGGTTTGTCAAAATCAAATAATTGCACGCTGCCACAACCTAACTGAACAATTAAATGATGTTACAGCACATGCAGAAATGCAGGCCATTACTTCTGCAGCAAATTATTTGGGAGGAAAGTATTTAAATGAGTGTGTGGTTTATGTGACTCTTGAACCTTGTATAATGTGTGGTGGTGCTTTGTTTTGGAGCAAGTTGGGGAAATTAGTTTACGGTGCTCATGACCCTAAAAATGGCTTCACCTCTGCTGAAAAAAATTTACTACATCCAAAAACAAGAATTGTTGGAGGTATTTTAGAGGAAGATTCCTTATCGCTTCTCCGTTCCTTTTTCAAATCAAAACGAAAATAGGCTCAAAGCTACCATTCTTGAATTCCTAGTTGTAGGAATCCAGTTTTATCACTACTTTTACTTTTCAAAACCAATGCCTTATGACTCCGTCAGACGAACTATTTAATTTAATTCAATCTCTTACAAAATCTGAGAAAAGGTATTTTAAACTTGCTTCTACCCTTCAAAGTGGTTCTAAAAATTACATCAAGCTTTTTGATGCCATACTAGAGCAAGACGAGTATGATGAAGAGGAGATAAAAAAGAAATTTAAAAATTCCACTTTTATAAAACACTTACCTTCAGAGAAAACCCACCTTTATAACCTTATTCTTAAAAGTTTAAGAGCTTTTTATGCTGACAGAAGTGCTTCTTCGCAATTACAGGAACAACTGAAAAATATTGAAATTTTATATAGCAAAGCGCTTTACAAAGAATGCAGTAAGTTTATCAAGCGAGCTAAAAAGCTGGCTTACCAGCATGAAAAATATTATTATTTGTTAGAGCTTATTAATTGGGAAAAAATAATTATTGAAGAAGAATATTTAAGCGGAAAGTTTGATAAAGACCTTAATGAGCTAGTAAAAGAAGAAGAAGAGTGTATTGCCAAACTGAGAAATTTAGCAGAATACCAAGTCTTGTATTCTAAAATTAACTACGTTTTTAGAACAGGAGGATATATCAGAAACGATGAACAGGAAAATATAGTAAATGAAATTGCTAATTATCACCTAATTATTGGTAAAAACACTGCTATTTCAATAAAAGCTACAACAGCCTGTTATTACATAAAAGCTATGTGCGCCATTACAAAAAATGACATGGCTGATGCGGAGGTAAACCTCAGAAAGGTAATTACCGTTTTTGATAAAAATCCCGACATCATTAAAGAAGTTCCTAAACGCTACATCAAAACACTTAATTATTTATTCAGGATAAACCTTAGCAAGAACAATTTCAAACAATGTTTTGAAATCATTGATAAGCTTGAAGCAATGGCCAAAAAACCCGACTTCAAAAGCGTAGATTTACAAGTGATGTTCTTCTCCTTTATTTCATTTTCTAAAATGCTGGTGTATGAAGCAATAGGAAAGTTTGACAAAGCCATAGAAATGATTGAGCCTATTATGCAAGGTGTTGAAGAGTTTGGAAACAAAATAAACAAAGAAGAAAAAACAATTTTCTTTTATAACTTTTCTACGAATTACCTATGTCATGGAGATTTGAAAAAAGCCCTGCATTGGATAAATGAAGTGCTTAACGACCCTAACATTGGGTTAAGAAAAGACGTTTACACCTTTGCAAGAATTGTGAATTTACTTATTCATTTTGAGCTAGGTAATCATGATTTGCTGGAATACGAAATTCCTGCAACAGAGCGGTTTATTAAAAAGGCAAAACGAAATTATAAAGTTGAAACCATCATTCTAAAAAACTTAAAAAAACTCTCAAGTATTCGCTACCGAAACAACCAGCAGTCTGTTTTATCAGAGTTTAAAAAACAACTCACCGAAGCATTTAAAGACCCCTATGAAAATGCTACCAACAAGTATTTTGATATTATGATGTGGGTAGAAAGCAAGCTGCAACGTAAATCATTTACTGAGCTTATTCAAGAAGACATGAAAAAAGAAAAAGTTGAAATGGTGGATGTATAATATTTATTCAAAATCTAACACATAAAAAATTGCCATTTACTTTTTCACACCCTGCACTAATCCTACCTCTTAACTATCTTCCAAAAAAGTGGTTTTCAATGACTGTTCTAATTATAGGGAGTTTAACGCCAGATTTTGAATACTTTATTAGAATGAGAGTCCATAGTATTTATAGCCATTCCCTAGAAGGATTGTTTTGGTTCGATTTACCCCTAGGCATAATCCTATGCTTTATTTTCCATAATATAGTTAAGTCAAATTTAATTGATAATACTCCAAACTTCTTATTTCAGAGGTTATCTGTTTTTAACTCTTTTAATTGGAATAATTATTTTATAAAAAATTTCGCTATAGTAATTCTATCTATTATACTAGGTGCTTCATCGCATCTTTTATGGGATTCTTTTACTCACCCTAATGGGTTTTTTGTGAATAAAATTTCATTCTTTTCTGAAACTGTTTCTTTATATAAAATAAAAATTCCCAACTATAAATTAATTCAACATTCAAGTAGCTTTTTTGGAGGTATAGTAGTTGTCTTGTCACTATTGTTAATTCCAAAATCAATTAAATTAAATAATCAAATCTCGATCAAATATTGGTTGCTAATATTTGTCTTTACTTTTTTAATTATCTTTTTAAGATTATTCTTTGGCTTAGATTATAAATTGTATGGGCATTTAATTGCTACCGCTATTTCAGCATTTTTAATTTCTTTAATAATTACTCCCCTTATAACAATAAAAAAAGCTCAGAAAAATTTCTGAGCTTTTTTGGTGAGGTCCCGAGCGGATTCGAACCGCTGTAGAAGCTTTTGCAGAGCCTTGCCTAGCCGCTCGGCCACAGGACCTTTTTTCAATATTGGCGCAAATTTAATAAAATAGCTTTACATTCGGGCAAAATTAATCTGTTGAACAAAAAGCAACTAATTACTTTTGGCTGTTGTCTAATCTTTTTAGGGCATTTTACCGCACTTTTAATTTATGCTCTTCCAAAGCGTTTTGTTCCGCATATCCTACAATTCGCTACTTATCATTATATCGTCCCACAACATCATTATAACTTCAAAATATTTGCTCCGGAACCTCCTATGCACAATGAAATTTTTGCATTTAGAGAGGTTGAAGATGACCGTTTAAAAAAGTGGATAAACCTTAATAGCTACTATATCTCACAACATCAACGCAGTCGATTTGCGGGTTACCGAACCAAGTTAGTTATTCATAAAATTAACTCATGGGCTGCTTTTTATGGTTTATCAAAAACTGAAAACGATGAGGCATTTTATCAGTCTAATGAGTATAAAACGCTAAAAAAATACTTGCAATTTATCTCCCAAAAAAATGAGGGAAAAATAGAGGTTGTATATATAAAATGGCAGGTGAAAACGGGTGAAAAAGAAATCACTAAATTTCCGATAATTGACTTGGATGATTAATACTTTTCTAAATAATGTCCATGAGCAATCTCATTTTGATAGGCTAGTAAGGCTATTCGGAACTTTTTTTTATCTGGCTTTGGGGCTACAGTTATCATTAATGGTAGGGTCTGCTGAAGAGTTGTGGGGGGTTGATGCAATAATTTCTAAACAAGATGAGTTTTTCACTTGGTACAATCTCTTTAGTTATGATTTTTTTAATGAGCATATTTTGTTTACTATTGGTTTTTATTATCTCATTATTTTACTGGGCATGTTTAGTATTAAGCCTTGGATATCGGCTTTTTTAAACGCTGTTTTAACTTATTCTTTCTTTTTTTCAGTTAACAGCTATACCAATGCCGGTCACCATTTAAGCATACAGCTTTCATTTTTCTTTCTTTTCATGCTTTGCTTTAGAATAAAAAAACACACCTCTAATTTGGATTTTTTTTGGAATACTTTTTCTAACCTTGGGGTAAATGCTGGCAGGGTTTTAGTTTGCCTGCTTTACTTTATTGCAGCTGGATATAAACTTACCGGAGAAAACTGGCTAAGCGGAAATGCCTTTGAATATGTTATTTTAGTAGATGAATTTTCCCTGCCCGCTCTCAAATCATTTTTCTTAAATAATGAGTGGGTAATGATAATTGCTACTTACTTTGGGTTGGTTTATCAAGTACTTTTCCCTTTTGTAGTTTGGTTTAAAAAAATTAAAATTCCTTTGTTGATTGCCGGAGCCTTTTTTCATTTGTCCATCATGTTTTTGCATGGCTTGCCGGGCTTTGGCTTTGTAATGATATGCAGCTATCTGCTTTTCCTTTCTAATGACCAGGCAACATTATTGAGTGAAAAAATAGGCGTAAGCAGACTTTGGGTGAACTAAATACCAAAGAAATTCTTAAATTCGCATACCCTATTTCTGTTTAAGGGAAATATTGAAAGTTGAACTATGGCGGAAGAAACAATTACAGTGAAAAGTGATTCTAAAAAAATAGCAAAAGACGAGTTTGTAAAAGTAATTTTAGAAGATTATAAACTGGCTAATATTAGTCGGGAAACATCTTTATTAGGAAGGCGTGAAGTGTTAACCGGAAAAGCCAAATTCGGAATTTTTGGTGACGGAAAAGAAATTCCGCAAATAGCTATGGCCAAACAATTTCAGAACGGTGATTTTCGTTCGGGCTACTATCGTGACCAAACTTTTATGATGGCTATTGAGCAACTAACCGTTGAGCAGTTTTTTGCACAGTTATACGCCCACACAGATGTAGATGCAGAGCCATCTTCTGCGGGTCGTTCAATGAATGGGCATTACGGGACAAGAAATTTAAATGAAGACGGTAGCTGGAAAAACTTAATGGAGCAGAAAAATTCTTCGGCTGATATTTCCCCTACTGCTTCTCAAATGCCAAGACTATTGGGTTTAGCGCAAGCATCAAAAATTTACAGAGAAAATAAATTACTAAAAAACTTTACCAATTTTAGCAACGGTGGAAACGAAGTAGCTTTCGGAACAATTGGCGATTCCAGTACTTCAGAAGGACATTTCTGGGAAACCATAAATGCTGCCGGTGTTTTGCAAGTTCCTATGGTTATCTCTATTTGGGATGACGGCCATGGAATTTCTGTTCCTAAAAAATATCAAACCACTAAAGAAAGTATATCTGAAGTTTTAAAAGGATTTCAAAGAGAAAAAGGCAAAACAAACGGTTACGAAATTTTTAAAGTAAAAGCTTGGGATTATGCTGCTCTTTGCAAAACCTATGAAGATGCCGTTGCTATTGCTCGTGAAGAGCATTGTCCGGTTATTATTCATGTTGAAGAGTGTACGCAACCTCAAGGTCATTCTACTTCAGGTTCGCATGAAAGGTATAAATCCAAAGAGCGATTAGCTTGGGAAGATGAGTTTGATTGTATCAGAAAAATGGGTGAATGGATGGTAGAAAAAGAAATTGCTACTGAAGAAGAATTAAAAGCCATTCAGGAAGAAGCAAAAAAGCATGTTCGCGACCAAAAGAAAGCCGCCTGGACTGCTTTTATCGAGCCCATCAAAGCAGAGCGAAATGAAATGGTTCAGCTATTGAATGACTTGGCCAACGAAAGCGCAAATGCAGCTTCTATTACTCCGCTGGCAGAAACCATTGCAGGATTAACTGAACCATCCAGAAAAGATATTTTATCTGCTGGAAGAAAAGCCTTACGATTTGTGGTTAACGAAAGTTCTCCGGCCAAAGAAAATCTTATCTATTATCTGAATCAAGCTAAAGCAGATAATTTTGACAGATATAGTTCACACCTCTACAGTGAAACAGAAAACTCTCCGTTAAACATTGAGGAAGTGTTACCTGAATATGACGAAAATGCAGAATTGGTGGACGGAAGAATTGTGTTGAGAGATAACTTTGATTACATTTTACAAAACCGCCCTGAAGTATTAATTTTTGGAGAAGACTCCGGAAAAATTGGCGATGTAAATCAAGGGCTGGAAGGCATGCAAGAAAAATATGGAGAAATTAGAGTTTCCGATACAGGAATTCGAGAAGCCACCATTTTAGGCCAAGGAATTGGAATGAGCATGAGAGGACTAAGACCAATTGCTGAAATTCAATACTTAGATTATTTACTTTACTGTCTTCAATTAATGAGCGATGATTTAGCTACCGTTCGCTACAGAACCAAGGCCGGTCAAATGGCTCCGCTAATTATTCGTACAAGAGGACACCGCTTAGAAGGAATATGGCATTCCGGCTCACCAATGGGAATGATTATTAATGGCGTAAGAGGAGTTCATGTGTGTGTACCGAGAAATCAAACACAAGCTGCCGGTTTTTATAATACATTATTGCAAGGAGATGACCCTGCGCTGATTATCGAACCGTTAAATGCTTACCGAACAAAAGAACAACTTCCAACCAATATCGGAGAATTTAAAACACCGCTTGGAATACCGGAAATTGTTACTGAAGGAGAAGATTTAACCATTGTTTCTTATGGCTCTACTTGTAATGTTTGTATTGAAGCCGTTAAAGAATTAAACGCAGTAGGTATTTATCCAGAGTTGATAGATGTAAGAACATTATTACCTTTTGATATCAATCAAATGATTGTTGATTCGGTGAAAAAAACTTCCCGTCTTTTAATTGTTGACGAAGATGTAGAAGGCGGTGCAAGCGGATTTATCTTAAATGAAGTTTTAGTAAAACAACAAGCTTACTATCATTTAGACAGTGAGCCGGTTACCTTAACTTCAAAAGATCACCGCCCTGCTTACGCATCTGATGGTGATTATTTTTCTAAGCCAAGTGCTGAAGATATTTTTGAAACCGCTTATGCTATGATGCATGAAGCCAACCCAGAAGCTTTTCCGGAAATTTACTCATGAGGTATCTTGTTGCATCCATACTAGCCCTAACTATTTTAGCAGGATGTAACCCAACCAGATACGTAACTCCATTAGAAGAAAAGCAGGTGGCCGTTACCGCTAATTTAGGCGGCTCATTAATTAACTATGGCGGCACGCCTATGCCTATTCCGTTAACCTCTGTTGGTGCCGGATACGGCTTAAAAGAAAACCTAACTCTTTTTGGAAATGTACACACTACTTCCTTAGCTTTTGGTGTTTTTCAAACAGATATTGGTGCTTTGTATAGCTTTAAAAAACCAGACACTACCGGTTTTGGGTTATCTATTTCTCCTGTTATTAATTGGATGATAGATGGCTGGAACGGTAAAGGAAGAATTTATCCGCAAGTTGATTTTAACGGCTATTACCAGTATCAAACGGGTGGTAATTTTGCTTATGGAGGTGTAAGTTCATGGGTAGAACTAAACTCTACTAAAGCGCATGGAGAAACACAACAAACCATTTTTCTTCCTTCCTTGTTTTTAGGACATACGTTTGTAAAACCTAAAATGAATTATCAAATTGAATTAAGATACAACGGCTTTAATACCTCTAACGAAAAAATAGTAGTTGACTATATTTCACCCGGAAAAACTGGTGCGTTAGGAATTTATTTTGGCGTATATAAAAAGTTTTAGTCTTATGAAAATAATTAAAAAAATACACCAAATGTCTGTTCGAGTGTTCGCCAAAGGCGAATGTATCGAGAACAAATTAACATGGTTGAGTTTTATTTTCATTGCTTTTCTTTCTGTTTCTTGCCTAAGGTTAGATGATAATTTATTTAATGCCGACAACAGCATTGAAAATTATCAGCTGGATAATTACACCGGAGAAGTTGATTTTACATTAGATGATAGCTACAAAATTCCTGAAAGTTTAATTCATCTTTTTCAGCTTACTTCCGATTACAATGGCGACCAAAAAAATATTTATGCCATTTACATTGGCGATATAGCAAACATAGCTACCGATACCGTTATCATGTATTGTCATGGTAATAAAGACCACATGGATTTTTACTGGCAACGAGCAAAATTGTTGGCACATGTAGGCGGAAAAAACCGATATGGTGTTTTAATGATTGATTACAGAGGTTATGGCCTAAGTGAAGGAGAATCAAGCGAACAAAGCATTTATGCCGATGTGCATGCTGCATTAAAATGGCTAGAAAAACAGGGGCTTACCAACGAGCGTTTTATGATGTATGGTTTTAGTTTAGGCAGCGCACCTACATGCCAGCTAACGGCTAACCCAACCTGCCTAGTGCCTTCAAAAGTAATTTTAGAAGCTCCTTTTGCTTCGGCAGAAGTAATGGTGCAAGACGCTTCAGGCTTATCGTTGCCCGCCTCCTATTTTACCAATTACACCATTGACAATGCAGAAGAAATTAAAAAAATAAGCCAACCTCTAATGTGGCTACATGGTACTAACGACAATTTTTTAAACATCAAAACACATGGTGAAGTAGTTTATAAAAACCATAGTGGAACCTCTAAAAATGCACAACGCATTAGCGGTGCCGACCATGGAGATGTGCCGCTGGTAATGGGCTTTACCGCCTATACCGATTCTATTGCTGGTTTTATTCAAGACTAAAATTCTAAAATAATTTTCTTTTGTTATTGTTAGTTAATTTATTAATCGTAATATTGCAATATATAAATGGGTATTACCAAAACAGAAATATTTACCAAAAATCAAAATAAGATGGCTTTGCTGGCAAAGGCTTTGGGGCATCCTGCACGTATTGCTATTATTCAACACCTCTTAAAAAAAGAAGGATGTGTATGTGGAGATTTGGTAGATGAAATTGGCTTGGCACAACCCACCGTTTCACAACATTTAAAAGAATTAAAAAACATAGGCATCATTAAAGGAACTATTGAAGGAACAAGCGTTTGTTATTGCATCAATGAAAAAACATGGCAAGAAATAAGCGAAATGTTTTCGTCTTTTTTTGAACAAAAAACCAAAAGCAAATATTGCTGTTAAAAATCGTTTATTATGAAAATATCAGAATTAAAAAATCACCTAAAAAATCTCAATGAGATAACTATTATAGATAGTCATGGAAACAAAGTTCCTCCCCACTTTCACGTAACTGAAGTGGGCATGATAAATAAAAAGTTTATTGACTGTGGCGGAACCATTAGAGAAGAAAAGGTCGCTAACTTTCAGTTGTGGAGTGCCGATGACGTTGACCATAGACTCACTGCAGAAAAACTAATTAAAATTATTGAGCTAAGCGAACAACAAATAGGCTTGGAAGACATAGAAATTGAAGTAGAATATCAAACGGATACCATTGGAAAATACGGCCTGGAATTTGACTTCAATACGTTTATGCTTACCTCCAAACAAACAGATTGCCTGGCAAAAGACAACTGTGGTGTTCCGGTGCAAAAGAAAAAAGTAAGGCTTTCGGAATTAACAACACAAGGCAGTTGTTGTTCTCCTGATAGTGGCTGTTGCTAAAAGTGAAGCACTTTAAAAAATACATAGCAGAATTCATTGGCACTTTTGCTTTGGTGCTAATTGGCACCGGAGCAATTGTGTTAAATGATGAGTACAATGGTATCATTACACATTTAGGAATTTCCATTGCTTTTGGCGGAATAGTTACGCTTATGATTTTTGCCTTTGGGAAAATTTCAGGAGCACACATTAATCCCGCTGTTACCATTGCCTTATGGTTTTCGGGAAGACTCCCTAAAAAACAAGTGTTGCCATATATTTTGTTTCAGTTGGCCGGAGCATTTTTAGCAAGTTTTTTATTGCTTTTGCTTTTTCCAAGTCACGAAAACCTTGGGGCAACTCTGCCTTCTGTCAGCCTAAGAGAAGCTTTTATTATTGAGGCATTTATGACACTTGTTTTGGTGTTGGTTATCTTAAATACGCTTTACAAAAACAGGAGTTTAGCTTTTTCTGCTATTGCCATTGGAGGTATTGTTTTTTTAGAAGCTTACTTTGGCGGACCATACACAGGCGCATCTATGAATCCGGCTCGTTCCATTGCTCCTGCGGTAGTCTCAGGAAATATAGACACACTTTGGTTATACATTTTAAGCACACTTTTAGGAGCAAGTTTTAGTGTAATTACATGTTGGGGTGTTTACAAAAAAGATTGTTGTACGTTGCCTAATCAAAAATGTAACCCGATAGAAAATTAGATATGGAAAAAAAGAAACTATTATTTGTTTGTATTGAAAACTCAAACAGAAGCCAAATGGCTGAAGCATTTGCAAAAATTCACGGCAATGATGTAGCTGAAGCCTATAGTGCAGGCTCAAAAGCAAGTGGTGTGGTCAACCCAAGAGCCATAAAAGCAATGAATGAAATTGGCTATGATTTATCTAAACACAAATCCACTTCTTTAGATGAAATCCCTCAAATTACTTACGACTATGTAGTAAGCATGGGTTGTGGAGAAAAATGCCCTTTTGTTCCTGCAAAGCAACGGTTAGATTGGGATATTCCTGACCCAAAAGCAATGGAGCCGGAAGAGTTTAATAAAAT
>CALALS010000065.1 GCA_937925525.1 uncultured Flavobacteriales bacterium
TCTTTTATAGAGTCTGCTTGAGCTAATAATATTTTAACCTGTTCGTTGATAATTGCTTTTATTTTAGCTTCATCATAACCTCTTCTTTTAAGCTCTAAATATTCTTCATACAATAATTCCATTGATTCATCATCGGCAACCAAATATTCATAAATAAACTCTCCGTTTGACTCATTAACTATTTCTGTGATGATATAAGTTTTAGGAACACTGTCAAAAAGTGGGTCTGTTAAAGGTATCTTTACATTCGATTCTTTTATAGACAAGGCATATACAACAGAATCTTTAGAAAAATCAGTTATATTAAACTCTGAATTAATGGATGATGGGCTGTTGAAATTCTCAGTAAAATCTCCGGTTAAAACAGAGTCTTTAATTATAGCTTCATTAGCAAAAGATACAGGAAAATAAGTACATAAATATTTTTTTTCTCCTTCCTTATCAGCAATTAATCCTACTTTTAACTCATAAACGCTATCTGTAAAAGTATAAGAAAACTCTTCACCAGCCCCTAGCAATTCATCATTCACAAACCAATAATAAACAAGATTTTTATAGCCGTCTAAGTTTAGCAAGCTTGCTTTAAAAGTATGCGGTTCGTTTTTAATAATGTTTTCTGTATTGTGTATGTAAACTTCTTTTACACTTTCTAACTCTAGACCATAAGATGCCTCATTAAAATACAATTCATTTAAAATGGTATCTACAATATTTAACTGTACCTCATAAAACCCTTCTTTTTCAAAACAATGGTCAACAATTAATCCTCTTTTTTTGGTGCCATCTCCAAAGTCCCATTCATACATTAATGGAAGTGTATCCAACTTAAAAGTACCTTCTTCAAAAAACTCATAACAAAAATCTTCAGGTTGAATTAATGAATCACAATTAGAAAAAACTGGGATATCCTTTTGAAACAAAAAAACATCATCCGTGCCGTTTCTATTTGAGCTAAAATACCCGTTAAATCCAAATTTATCGGTAATAAATGCAAAATCATCATGATAGCTATTAATAGGCTCCGGTAACAAAACCGCCTCCTCTTTTTCAATATTTGAATAGCTTATGGTATAAATATCTAAGCCAAAGCTCTCTCTTCTATCTGAAGAAAAATAAAGTTGGTCAATGGCGTTAATATGAGGGAAAATTTCATTAAATTTAGTGTTTACTTTTTCTCCCATATTGGTTGGTTCAGTCCATTTACCATTTACTTTCTTGGAAAAATATAAATCATATCCGCCATATCCACCCGGTAAATTTGCACTAAAAAACAAAATATCTCCATCCTTATTTAAACTGGGATGGGTAAAGGTATAGGACGTGTCTTCTTTAAATATTAATTCTCCGTATTGCCAATCTGTACCATCATAACTCACCTCATATAAACCAAGAATATTATCTCTATTGTCATCACTCAACTGTTTTGGCAAATAAATATTTCTACTACATATTCCGTGCATAGAATCCGGGTAAAAAGTAATTGGACCATCATGTAAGATACTTCTCAAGCCTGAAGAAAAAAGCTCTAATTTAGTCCATAAACCGGAAGTGTCTTGGTAAGTAGAATATATATCAATTAAATGTTTAGCATTTTCATCTAAATGAGTAACAGTAAAATCATTCTTTTTATCACTACAAATTAAAAGCTTATTATGAAATTGACCTCCAACAAACTCATTATGCGTTGAACTTTTTGGATGAGGTAATACATTATATTCTTGAGAACTTAAGTCTACAGAAGTTAAAAAAAGGATACAAATAATTGGAATATATCTAATCACTATATAATTCTTGGACTTTGTGCTTTTATTTTATAACCAAATTCGTACCTGAGAATGATTTCATGCGAACCATAGGTAAATCCATTTAGGTTAGACATGGTATAATCATAAACATACCCAAATTTAAACTGGTCATTTATTGGCACATTAATAAAGCCTAAGATAGCATCTTGAGATCTAATTCCTAGCCCGAATTCCAAAATATTTTTGTAATTTAAGATAGCTGTTAAGTCTAATTGAAAATCAGAACCTTTGACATACCTCAGCAATACTGAAGGTTTTATAGTAAAATCATCATTAACATTTATAAAACTCCCTACATAAAAGTTGTAATTATAATTACTTAAAGAATGGTAAACTTTTGGACGATTTTCGGTGTCTGAAAATTTATGACTTAAAAATTTTGGAATACTAATTCCCATAAATAGTTTTTCACTTTCTAACAACAACCCTGAGCCAACATTTGGAATGTAGTAATTAACATTACCTCCATCAAAACTGGGGTCATTTTCAGTAATGGTAGAAACTTCTCCCCACCTGTTTGAAAATAAATCCAGCGCTGCATTTAATCCAAATCTTAAATTATAATTTTCGCTTAGCTTCAACTTATAAGAATACGAAGGAAAAATACTTGACATATTGGTTACGCCTATTTTATCATTTTGAACTGTTAGCCCAATTCCCATTTTTTCATTTTTTAAAGGAGCGTGAGCTGAAAAAGAAAATGTATTGGGAGCTCCCTCTATCGATATCCATTGAGCTCTATAATCCAAAGTAATACTAAGACATTCTCGGCTTCCTGTAAAAGCAGGGTTTAAAACTAATCCATTAAATATATATTGGCTGTATAGTGGAATATGCTGAGAATAAGCAAGCTGAATAGATACAAAAAACAATATGGTAACTATAATTTTCCTCATCTATTTATAATTATATAACCATTTAGCGGATTGATGTTATCCCCAGAAAATATGTAGAAATAAGTGTCATTTGTTAATTTCTCACCGGAAAGATTTTGCCCATTCCAATCGTTTCTGTAATTATTGGCGCTATACAACAATTGCCCCCATCTGTTATATATTTCTAACTTTGAATTAACCACATTAGCTGCTCCCTTAATTACAAAGTAATCGTTTATACCATCATCATTAGGGCTAAATCCTTGAGGGATAAATATATCATTAACGTAAATTAAAACTTCATCGCTCTGCTCAGGACAAACTCCATTGACGTAAGTCCAAAGCACTTTATTGACTCCCGCCTTTAGATTTCTAACTACCGTTTTTTCATCATACACATTATCAAAGCTAAGATCCAAATCACCCGCTCTCCATTGAGAAGTACCAACTAAAGGCACTACAGCATCTAAAGTAGTTTGAGTTTGGAAATTTAAGTATTGGTCATCTCCTGCATACGGAGCAGGTAATGATTGATAAAATGTAATTATCACAAAGTCAGAGTCAACACACATTACATTAGTTTCTGTCCATTTAAAAATATGAGAACCGTAAGTTAAAGATGAAATAGTAGAGTTAAATGAATTGGGGTTGTTAATTACAACATTTGAATCGGCTGACGACCATATTCCATTTCCAATTGAAGGAATTGAAAATAAATCGCCATTTAGTCCACAAAACTCCTTATCTAAACCGGCATTTGCTATAGGAACTCCAAATACGTAAAATGACTGAGTATGTGTCTCAAGACAATTCCCTTCACCTACCGTATATAGAATTGAATATACTCCCTGTCCCGTTGAAGGAAGAAAAACAGTATCATTTATCACTCCGGTTCCGGAAAAACTACCACCATAGGTTCCCGTAATAAGAGTGTTAAGGTTAATGGAAGGATTAGATGTACACATAGAATCGACCAGACTGTTATTCCAACTTGGATCAACATTAGGGGCAATATATATTATATTTGAGGTAGAATCAACACATGAACTTAGTCCAACCTCATATTTAATTTTAATTAGAGAACCTCCGTATCCACTTGTAAATAATGAGTCTCCAACAACACCGAGACCGGACCATGTTCCACCTGGCGTAGAACTACCGGATAAAAATGGATTTAATCCAAGTGAAATAGTAGCTTCACAAATAGTATCATTTACTGTCCATGCAGATTTATACTCAGGTAATAAAACAACGGTATTTGACAAAGAGTCTGCACAAGTTCCGTTTATCACTTTATAACTAATTGAATAGTTTCCTGATGGCATTAAATCATAACGCAATGAATCATTACTTATAATAGAGCCACTTGAGCCATTCCAGAATCCACCCAAAGAACCGGATATTAATGCATTTAAACTAATAGCAGCAGACGGAAGACAAACTGTATCGGTATTAAAACTCCAGGCAGCTGAAGGCATAGTGTCAGAAGTAATAAATATACTATCAACACTGCTAGGACAAACACCATTAGATATAGAATAAGTAAGCACATTAAGCCCTGATGTCATATTATAATAACTTGTGTTATTTGAATTTGGTGTCGCCACAATTCCTCCGCCAATATGTAAACTCCATGAAGGCGTTCCAATTAGTGGCATGCTACCGGTAAGAAAAAGAGAATCTCCACAAAAAGAGGTATCGGCAGTAGTTACGGCTGTAGTAGGTAACTGATCAACACTAATCAAAACAGAGTCATAATTTGTACAACCATTAACATCATCAACAGATAAATAGTACATGGTTGTTGTGCTTGGTGTTGCGCCTGTGGTATCTTGACTGGGAGTAATAACACTGCTACTTGGAGACCAAGAATAAAGTAGCCCTCCACTTCCTTGAAGTAAAGCTGTATCTCCATTACAAATGGTAGATGGAGGTCCGGCACTAACCACAGGTAAAGGATTTACGGTTACCACAACAGAGTCTGTATTAGAACAGCCATTTCCATCCGTTCCAACTAAATAATACCTAGTAGTAGTAGATGGCGTTGCTCCGGTTGTGTCTTGAGATGGAAAAAGTACAGTTGAGGAAGGTGTCCAACTATAACTTTGAGCTCCACTACCTTGCAATTTTGCAGTATCACCATTACAAATAGTAGATGGGCTTCCGGCAGACACAAGAGGTAATGGATTTACAGTTACCACAACTGAATCTGTATTAGAACAGCCATTTCCATCTGTACCAACTAAATAATATTTGGTGGTAGTAGTTGGATTTGCTTCTGTTGTATCTTGTGTTGGATTGAAAATGGCAACAGAGGGTGTCCAATTGTACGTTACTCCTCCACTTCCCTGAAGTAAGGCTGTATCCCCAATACAAATGACAGAAGGATTTCCGGCACTAATTACAGGTAAAGGATTTACAGTTACTACAACTGAATCTTGACCAGCACAGCCATTAATATCAGTAGCATTTAAATAATATTTGGTTGTTGTAGTTGGATTTGCTCCTGTTGTATCTTGATTAGGGTTTATTATAGTTGCTACTGGTGTCCAACTATAGTTTACCCCTCCACTTCCTTGTAACATTGCAGTATCTCCTAAACATATAGCTGATGGGTTACCTGCATCAATAGTTGGTAAAGGATTAACTAAAATCAAAACAGTATCGCTAAAAATAGTATCTGTTCTGCAGCCGTTCAATAAAAGTCTTCTAAACCAAGTGGTATCGCTCAATGTTCCCGGAGCATAATCTTTGAAACTTCCGTTTGTTATTATGTTGGTAAAGCTAGAGCCATTAACACTATACTGCCATTGATAAACATATTCTGTTCCTGATGGGGTTGAGCCATAAATGGTATCTGCAACAGTTCCAATACAAAAAGTATCGTTACCTGTAATGGTATTACCGGAAACAGAAGATAAATTAGGACAGCAGTCTAACAAGCTACCTGTTGGTGTTACAACTACATTAAAAAGAAAAATATCATCGCTTGTTGTTCCGGTTAAAGATGTAGTACCAAAAGCTAAGTCATCATCATACTGACCGCAGATAAATACATTTTCATTTTTATAAGTTGCTATTCCCAATCCCCAGTCATCATCAGTTCCTGTTCCTATTTGAGCCCACTCGAATGTACCGTTAGTTTGGTATTTTACTAAAATCAATTCATTTTTATCAACATGTGATAAAGATGTGTCTCCGTTATTATATCCGGGTTTATCATATCTTCCGGTTGCATATATATTTCCATAACCATCAGCAACAATATCATTAAAAAACTCAAGATGACTGCTTGTACTGTTCCATTCATCGAGCCATACTTCTTGCCCGGTATAAAGATCCAATTTGGCAATATACGCATCGTCATGACCAGTATTTATAGTATCACCTCCCGGAAAAAATCCTTTATCATGCATATTGGCACATATATAAATTCCTTCACAGTCTGAGGTAATTGCCAAACCTCTTATGTCTGCGTTCATATCTTCTATTCTCGTTGCCCAAACAAAGTTACTAGCGCTATCAATGGCGTAAACAAATTGATCTGCGGCACTACTATTAATTTCAGTTAATGAAAGAACATTAGTATTTGTTTTATCAAAGAAGTTTAACGTTGGGCTTTCGGTATAACCGATTACATAGGCGGTATCAAACTGAACAGTAACATCAAGTTTTCTGCTTTCATCCATTGCGGTTGAGTTCCATTCATCAGAAGCTCCACTTACTCTGGCTGTCCAAATTTCATTACCATTTAAATCAAACTTTTGAATATAGGTTTGGTAGTTAGTCCCCAAATATGATTGCTTACCAATAGCACCATTCCCGTCAAACACACCAACTTGGTAAACCGCATGATTATTTACCGCCAAACTTGTTCCAAAGTCATTATTTGTTCCGCCATCAGTTTTAAACCATCTAAGAATGCCTGCAGGAGTATAAGAAGCTGTAAAAATATCAGAGCCGCCAAATATTGATGTGCTGGAACCAACTGCACCGGAGTGACCGGTAAAATTAGTTATAGCGCTTTTATGATAACCTGTTACATATAAGTTGCCAAGAGTATCAAGTTCTATATCCCAAACTTCATCATCATCTAATCCACCAATATTAAATGCCCACAACAATGCTCCTGTAAAATCATATTTAGCTACAAACCCATCTCTTTTTCCGGAATTTCCTCCTCCTGCATTCATTTCCGCAAGAGTAATTGTCGGAAAAATTGAATTGTTAGTTATTGTACCAACTGTATAAACCCATTTGTTCTTTTCATCTACTGCAGTTGCATAAGCAGCCTCAAAACTAGGTGAGCTTAACCCGTTTCCAAAACTTGTACAGTTTGCTTTTATTTCTATTGTTTGGCATACTTGGCAGTTATTTGGTGCTGTGTAACAAACAGTATAAATCCCTACACTTGAAGAATCGATAAAAATTTTACCCGTTAAACTATCCAGGCTAAGTCCAAAAGGAGTAGAAGAATAAATACCTCCCGGATCTCCGATTAAAGTAGGAGATATAGTCGAATCTATATATTTACACAGACTGGCTTTTGAATAGGTAAAATTAGCATTACATCCGTTCAAGTACCCGACATAATACTCTTTTCCTGCAAACCATGGATTATTAAATGAAGGCGGAAGGAGTAAGTCAGCTGTTCTATGATAGCCTGTAATACCCGCTAAACCTTTAGGGTTGGCACAAATTCCGGAAACGGTATCTATGCCAAGTCCGTTTCCTTGTGTTGCCCAATTCAATAGCCCTGCATTAGAATAGTTAATAACGAAAATGTCTTTGGCTGCAGAAGTTGCGTTTAATTGAAAATTATTTTTTTGAAGACGAAGTGTGTTTTCAAAAACTCCGGCTATCAGTAAATCAGAAGAAAAGAACTTACTAATAGCTACTCCAACATCATCACCTGTGCCACCGTCATTCCATATATCTATAATAGAGCCGGATAAAGTATCAAACCTTACCATTAAAATATCTTTTTGACCATAAGATACAATAGTGTCAAAGACTATCCCATTAAAGTATTTAGTAGAATCTGTAAAATAACCCGTAATCCATACTGAGCCATTTTCGTAGGTTATATCATGGGCTCTTTCGTCTTTGGCTGGCCATCCAATGGAGTTTACCCAAACTACATCGCCATTACTCTTATTAAATTTAGCCACATATATATCATCCTTCCCAATATTGTTCATTGTAATATTGGGTCCTGAGTTTTCAAAAACTACATTTCCATCATTGTAATACCCGGTTAGATATATAGAATTACCGTGTCCGGTAATTCCCATACCTCTTTCATCTTTTGAAGAAACAGCTTTTCGTGCCCAATTTAAATTTCCTGTTGTAGCGTTGTAAGATGCTATAAATATATCATCCTGATTACCTCCTCCGCTATTTAAATTTCCGTTTACTCCAAAATTTACATTGGATACAAAATATCCGGTAAAATAAACATTCACATTATCGGTATAAACCCTATATCCCACATCTACATTTGTTCCGCTGCTAGGTGCTCTCAGCCAAATAGGATTTCCGGTAAGCCCATTTAACTTTGCCATGAAAACATCTGAGTTCCCGCTATTAGGTATTGTTGGATTGGAACCAGCATATATTTGAAAAGGAGAACTTTTGTAACTGCCTGTTATATAAACATTTCCACTTATATCTACATCTATTCCATTTCCAATATCTTCTGCGGTTCCGCCAATTCTTACAGACCACAGAGGGTTTCCATACTTATCGTACTTAACCACAAAAACATCTTCATTGCCAATAGAAGGTAATGAAGGTAATGAACCAAATCTAATAGAACCGGTATAAACTCCGATAACATAAACATTACCGGCTGTATCAACGGCAATATCATTACCAAGTTCTTCAGCACCTAAAGTAGCAAATGAACTCCAAGAAAAATCTTTTGAAGGCGGAACTTGACTATATAAGTTAATGAGTAAAAAAAAGGAAATCGTAAAGGCAACTAAATGTCTAAACACAATTTTAAATTACTGATTAATAAAAGCTAAATATACTAATATTACTAATTATATTTTATAAATTAGCCCAATTGATACTTTTGATAGATGAATCGCAAATTATCCCTCTTATATTTTACTTTACTTTTATTCCTCACCTCCTATTCCCAAACATTCAATTTCAATAAGTTATCTATTAATGATGGAATGGCTCACCCATACATCTATGACATTTGTCAAGATAAAAGTGGGTTTATATGGGTAGCAACCGGTGAAGGATTAAATAGACTGGATGGTTCGGAAGTTAAAAAATATGACACTAAAAGCGGACTGGCTGATAATTTTATCACCTGCCTGGAAACCTCAAATAATGGAATTTTATGGATAGGACACAATAATGGAAATATATCCTATCTATATAAAGGAAATATTGGTAAAATAAATATTGATGAAAAGGATATTCCTGTCTTAAAAATTAAATCCTACAATGTTAAAAACACTTGGGTTTTACTACAAAACAATAAGCTAATTAATATTGACAATGATTTTAATTTTACTAAGTACAATTTATTTAAGAATGATGAAATAGTTTGTACCGATTTTGAAATTGTCAATAACAATACTTTCCTAGTTACTACCAACACGGGTATTTACGAAGTAAAAATAGACAAGGAAGCCAAGAAGGTACAAAGCAATAAACTGCCTTCAAAAAAACACGCTACTGATAATTTAAACTGTATTTTAAAATCAAAACTTGACTCCTCCGTTTATACCGTTGGAACTGCCGACAGAGGAGTAATACAAGTTAAATATGCCAACAACAAAATCCTCACCAGAAACTATCAAGATAGTTCTTTGCTTCAAACTTCAAGCGTCCAAGATATTTTTGAAGATGCTAAAAACAACTTATGGATTTCTACATACAGCGGTTTATTTAAAATTCCATACTCAGACATTAAAGTCCCTGACAGTAAAGAAAACAACACATTTTACAATGAAGAAAACGGCTTGCCAACCAATTATATTAAAACATCGTTCGTTGACCTAGAAGGTAATCTTTGGGTAGGAACATTTGGCGAAGGAGTTTGTATTCATGAAGATGACTTTTTTACTTTTTACAGCCATAGTGCTACCGATATATCTAACAGCACTACCTCTTTTTTAATTACAGAAAATAAAAAATGGTTTGGGGTTGCAAATGGCTTAATAGAAATAGATTTGCGTACAAACGAAAAATACTTTTTTTATAATTCAGCCAATGGATTTGTTGACGATGAAGTAACTACAATAGCATCTTTTGATAACAATTTACTAGTAGGAACAGCAAAAAGTGGTTTGTATGAATTTGACACGGAAAAAAGACAGTTTTATAAACTTGACATTGCAAAAGGATATTTAAGAAACTCTATCACATCTCTTGTTGTAAATCAAGATAAAATATGGATAGGAACCAGAGGCGCACTCTTTGAATATTCAAAATTCACCAAAGAAATTAAAGAATATACAACCTTAGAAGGCTTAAAACATAACTCTATAAATGACCTGGTATTTTCAAATAAGTATGGTTTACTTATAGTTTCTCAAAGCAATTACATCAGCTGTATAAAGGATGGGATATTATTTCACCTTTTAATTAGTGAAAATTTTGGGCTATTAAATGTAAACTCAATCAGAGAAGATGAAAATAATAATATTTGGGTTTCTACATACGGAACCGGAGTTTTTTACGGACAACCTAAAAACTTTAAACACATAAACTCTGCTAACGGATTAGCCTCAGACTATTGTTACGCAATACAACCAATGGGAGAATTTGGCACATGGGTTGGACACAGAGGTTCGGCTTCAAGAATAAGTTTAAAAAATAATAACATAACCATCTACTCTAAAAAAGAAGGAATAACGGGAGACTGTAACACCGATGCTTTTTACAAAGACAGTTTAGGCAATTTATGGATTGGAATGAATAACGGTTGTCTAAAATTTGACCCGAAAAAAGACAACTCAAACTTTGACGCACCTAAACCGGTTATAAAAACAATAAAAATTGGAGATGATGAATACAACTTGTATGACGACATAGAGTTATCTCCGGGCGACTACAAACTAAGCTTTGAATACGTTGGCATTACCTTTAAAAACCAAAAAAACATCTCCTATAAAGTATTTTTAGATGGCTATGATTTAGAGTGGTCAAAGTTTACTCTTGACAACAAAGCGACTTACCCTAAATTAAGTGAAGGAAAATATACATTTAAAATTAAAGCATGTAATATTGTTGGCGTTTGTTCAGAAGAAGTTTCAAGCGTTCAAATTGTAATACTTCCACCTATATGGAAAAGATGGTGGTTCATAGCATTAACCGTACTAATTGTTGCAAGCTCTATTTACGCATTCTTTTATATAAGAGAAAAAAACCACAAAAGCATCGTAAACTATTTAGATACCGAATTAGCTAAAAGAACAAAAGAAATTGTTATACAAAAAGAAGAAATTGAGCAAAAAAACAGAGATATTACGGATAGTATAAACTATGCCAAAAGAATACAGTCAGCCATACTTCCAAATATCAGTGATTTAACAAGTGAGTTTAAAAAATCATATATTTTCTATCAACCAAAAGATATTGTAAGCGGAGACTTTTTCTGGATTCACAAACTCAAAGACTCCTTTATTTTAGCCTGTGCCGATTGTACAGGACACGGAGTACCCGGTGCATTAATGGCTATGATTGGACAATCTATTTTTAAAGAAATTATTAATAGAAGTCCGGATTTAAATCCTGCGCAATTACTGGATGAAGTTAATTTTGAACTAAATAAAATCTTAAAAACAGAACAAAACGAAAAAATGTTTGAGGGAATGGACGTTGCTGTTTTAAAGTTCTATCCAAAAGAAAATAAAATGGAATTTTCAAGCGCAATGCGACCGCTTTTAATATTAAAGAATAAAGAAATTATACCTATTGAAGGAACCAAACAATCTATAGGCGGTAACCTTGGAAAAACAAAACAATTTGAGCTTAAAGAGGTTTCTTACCAAAATGGAGATAAGTTTTATGTGTTTAGTGATGGTTATCAAGACCAGTTTGGAGGAGTTAATGGAAAAAAAATTAAAATATCAGGAATAAAAAAACTAATTTTAGACAATATCGGAAAAAACAACCATGACGAATTTAAAAATGTAATGGCTTATTTTTACGAATGGCAAAAAGATGAAGACCAAATTGACGATGTACTTTTTATAAAAATAGAACCCTAAGTATAAATGGATAACAACCAAATTCAAGATAGCGTTTTAGAGAAATACTACTCCACCATTGATGCCATAAAATCAAAAAATGGAAAGGTAATTTTATCTTTTATTGGTAATGTTAATTCAGACCTTATTACTTCATCAACCTACCTCCTTGAAAATTACTTCAACACCAATTTTCCTTTCTCTAAGCTAAAAAATAAAATCATTATTAGTTGTATAGAGATTATTCAAAACATAATGGAAAACTCTCCTAAAGAAGATGAGATAAAGCAAAACTCTTTTATTGTTGTTGGCCATGTAGGAGAAGATATTATACTACAGTCTTTCAACTTATGTGAAAAAGAAAATTATGCAAGACTTAAAGAATACATAAAAGATATAGAGTCAAAATCAAAAGCAAAATTAGAAACCCTTTATAAGAAAAACCTGAAAGACTATTCCATGTCAAAAGCTAAGTCTGGTTTGGGTTTATATACCGTTGCTATAAATTCTACTACAAAACCTATATTTGAAATAGCTGCAATTACCGATAACTACTATTCTGTAAATATTACAATAACGATTAAAAATGAGTAAACTATTCATAGAAGCAAAAAGAAATAGCCCGGAAATAAATTTCGATAATACATCTGGCATATACACTATTAAAGGAAATTCTTTTCAGGAAGATTCTACTCAGTTTTATAATAATATTCTAGACTGGGTTGAACAAAACAGCTTCCCAAAAACAACTAAGTTTATATTTACCTTAGATTATATAAGCTCTCGTTCCGTTGCCAACCTGTATCAATTGGTAGAAAAGATTGCAGAACACAAAAAAAGCGGTGGAGAAGTAGAAATAATTTGGGAATATGAAGCTGACGAAGACAACATATTAGGCGTTGGAGAAAAGTTCCAAACACTTTCGGGTCTTTCATTTAAGTTTAAAGAAATAGCGCCCGAATAACCATGTCTAAACCTGCAGTTAAAGCAGTTCAAATAACTAAAGTAAATGAGGCTCATGCAGTAAATGAAGATGATATTTTAGCCTCAGAAGAACCTCTCGGAATTAAAGTTAATTATACCTTAAACAACAATCCCATTCAAAAAAACATTGCGGTTACCATGCGAACCCCTGGCAATGATTTCGAACTGGCACTAGGCTTTTTATATACCGAAAAAATAATCGGCTCTATAAATGATGTAGAAGCTGTTAAGTATTGTGAAGGAGATAGAAAGTCTGAGTTAGACTCAGAAAACTCCGTAAAAGTAATTTTAAAAGAAGGCATAAAACCAAATCTTAACTCAGCCGAAAGAAACTTCTACATTACCGGAAGCTGTGGCATTTGCGGAAAATCCTCCATAGAAGCCATTGAACTTTCCTGTCAAAAAATCATATCTAATCTTAAAGTAAGCAAACAGACAATTTTCTCGTTACCCGAAAAACTTAAAACTCAGCAAACCAATTTTAAACACACCGGAGGCATTCATGCAGCAGGTTTGTTTAACCAAAAAGGTGAGTTACTATTACTAAGAGAAGACATAGGAAGACATAATGCAGTCGACAAACTTATCGGAGCTTCTTTACAACAGCAACTAGACCTATCCAACGCCATTCTTCAAGTGAGCGGAAGAGCAAGCTTTGAGCTACTTCAAAAAACGGCTATTGCAGGCATTCCTGTATTTTGTGCCATTGGAGCTCCGTCAAGCCTGGCGGTTGAGTTGGCAACTGAAATAGGCATTACGCTAGTTGGGTTTTCTAAAGACAATAAATTTAATTGCTATTCACACAAAGAGAGAATTACAGACATCTAAAACTCTCCGTCACCACCATCATAACCACCACCGTCTTTGCTACGCTGTTTCTTCTGATTTAAACGATAACTAAAACTAACAATAAGTTGTCTTGCTCTCCATTGAAATTCAGACTCAGAGTAGAAGTTAGTTGTCTCTGTGATAGAACGTCTTTTTCTTGTATTAAAAACATCTTTCACACTCAAAACTACTGTTCCGTTTCCTTTCAAAACATCTCTACTTAAACCTAAATCAAGATTATACATCGCTAATGATTTTCCTTGAGTAGTAAGCTCAGGAGCCCGGTAATTAAAGCTAACCTGAAAGTCTGTCTTCTTTTTTATCGTAAACTTAGATGTTCCTCTACTGGTCCAGGTATAAGTATCACTGCTCAAATTCTGTCCGTCATACTCTCCATTAGTAATAGCTCTGTAAAAATTAAAACTAGAATTAAATCGCCACCATTTAGTAACATCATAGTTAAAGTTAAACTCCAATCCAATGGCATTCTGAACCGATAAATTAATAGGAAAAACCCTGGTAAAACCTATACTATCTACAGTAGTAATTCGTTCAATAACTCCTGTTCTATATCGGTAATAAACACTTGAAAGTAAAGAACCTTTATCAAAGTATTTTAAATGTCCCAGTTCAAATGAATTGGTGTATTCAGGGTCTAAGTTTGGATTTCCTGAATAAAAACTTCTTGGGTCACTAAAAGAGAAAAACGGTAGTAAATGCCTAAAGCTTGGCCGGCTAATTCTTCTGCTGTAACTTAACTGTAATGTGTTTGTACTATCCAACTCATAAGATAAATGAGCACTAGGAAAAAAGTTTAAATAATCTCTTGGATTCAATTCATTTGTTTTAATCAGTTCAGTTTTAATGTCAGAATATTCTGCTCTAACCCCTCCCTGATATGAAAATCGCTTACCCTGATTTCCAAGTATAACATAAGCCGCATGAATATTTTCCTGATAAATAAAATGATTATCAAAATTTGTCAACGTAAACCAGCTACCATCCGCATCTAGTTCTTCCACCGTATAGTTATTTTCTATTGTGCGAAATGCACTTCTCAAACCGGTTTCAAACTTTCCCTTTTTTGCAAATGGGTGAACATAATCCGTTTGAAACAAAAAATTCTCCTCATCTTCAGTATTGCTGGTTCGTTGGTTAATGGGCAAATCACCATTATCACTTTCCTGGTATAAGTCCGCTTTTTCAGTATCATCACTCCTTATCCATTTAGCATCTATGGTAAATTTTTGATCTTTCTTTTTAAAGGTTTTTAAATAACTTATTGAGCCTTCTATATTCTCTTGACTTTCTATTTCGTCTTCAGTTCTGGAGATTATTTGAGTAAGCACATCTCCAAAAGCATAGTCATTATAAATTAAATCAGCATTATTATTACCTTCAGAAAAACTATATAAACCGGCTATGGTTAACGTATTTTTATCATTCAAAAACAAGTCCGAGCCAAATCTGTTGTTACTAGCTAATCCGCCCCTTGTATGATTTCTAATTCGTTCATAAGAAAAAACTGTATCTCCCGTAAATCGTTGTATAGAATAACCATTACCCGGTGATTGCCGATAGCTTACCCCTGAACTGGCAAACAAATTCATCCACTTTTTTCGGTAATTCAGATTAAAAGAAAAATTATGATTATGCGGATATCCAGCACTCAGTTCAAACGAACCGTTAACACCATCCCTCTTTTCTTTTTTCAAAATCACATTAATAATTCCCACCTCTCCTTCCGCTTCATATTTAGACGATGGATTGGTAATCAGCTCAATACTTTCTATCATGCTTCCCTGTATCTGCCTAAGCGCATCCGCAACACTCACACCCGTTAACCCTGATGGTCTCCCGTCAATTAATATTCTCACATTCTGGCTTCCTCTCAAACTCACATTTCCTTCCACATCTACCGTTACCGAAGGAACATTATCCAATATCTCAGCAGCATTGCTCCCTGTATTACTTAAATCCTTCCCTACATTAAATACACGTTTATCCAGCTTCAACTCCATCTGGCTTTTCTCGGTCACTACTTCAAACTCACCCAAATCTATACTTCCGGGTTTAAGTGAAATTTTTCCTAAACTAACCTTCTCACCTTTTACCTCAATATCCTTTATTGTTTTCTCTTCAAATGAAAGAAACACCACTTTTATATAATAACTACCTTGCTTAACTTCTATTAAGAATTTGCCGTCAAAATCGGTCGCTCCGGTGCTTACAATAGAAGAGTCGGCAGTTTTATAAACCACCACACTAGCATAAGGCACTGCCTCACCACTTCCATCTACCACACTACCGGATATAGAGCTTTGAGCTAAACTGGATCCGCTAAGCAAAATACCCCATAAAATAAATAAAAGCTGAACCCAGATTTTCATCTTGCGAAGTTACAATCTATAAACTATATTTAGCCATAAGTTCTAGAAAACTATGCTAATAATTGTTAAAACGAACACGAAGCAGAGTAAAGAAAAATAACTAAATTGCAGTAACTTTTCAATGAAATGAGAGCAATAATTTTACTTACCTTTTTAGCTATTTCATTAGCTAATTTTGCCCAGCAAGAACCCCAGCTTACAATTTTTTGGAATAACTTTTCTTTATTTAACCCTGCCTATACTGGTTTAAATTATAAACATTACGGAGCCATAAGTTATAGAAACCAATGGACAGGCTTTAACGGCAATCCTACTACACTAACTGCAAACTATAATTTAAAATTAGATTCCTTTCCACTAGCCTTTGGAGTTGGTTATTCACATGACGAAATTGGATTTTTTAAAAGTGATAAAGCACAACTAAACTTATCATTTATTAAAAGAATAAAAATTGGTAAAATAAGCGTTGGAGCTTCCAGTGTTTATAACCAAATGGTTGTTGACGGAACACAATGGATAACAGCTACGCCCGACCCAAGTTTAACTTATACAAAAGAAACTCAAGGAAAAGTATACTTTAATTTTGGTGCTTTTCTTAAAACAAAAAAACTAGAAGTTGGTATCAGTTCAACCCAACTAAATGAACCTTTATATGATAAACTAGGCTACAAAAGCAGAAGACATTACTTTTTACTATTGGCTTACAACTTTAAGCTATCAGAAGCATTTAATTTAAAATCAAGTCTTTTGGCTAAAACAGATGCAGTTGCTAGCGCTATTGATGTTAATAATAGACTAATTTATAAAAATAAATATTGGATGGGCGCAACTGTTCGACCGGGCTCAGGAGTTGCTGCTATTGCAGGAATTAAACTATTCAAAAATTATAACATTACCTATGCATACGAAATTCAAACAGGAACCTTTAGTCAATTCGCAGGCTCAACACACGAAATAGCATTAAGTTTAACACTTGAATAATTGTCTAGGGGAAATATGAAACAAAATAATAGTAACTTTATAAAAACATTTCTAACAATCTTCTCTTTACTACCATTATTTTGCTTTTCACTTCAAAATAGTGAAACCACTATTGAGGTAATAAAAAAGGAGTTTAACCCTGAGATACCTAACAACAAATCCAAACTTAAAGTTTTCTTTTTCAATCCTAATGGCGATACAACAACATTCAGAGACATCCGTATTTTAATCGATAATGACACAATCTGTTTTAATTCCAATCCAAATAAATTAGACTCGTTATTAATAAACAGTGGAAAACATACCATTCAAATTAATTCTAAGTGGTGGAAACCCTCTAAAAAACAAATAAAATTTCTCAGTCAACATACTATATTTCTTGATATTCGTTTCTCACCAGAAACACATTCATTACCTACTATTGAATATGATTATGACAAACCTGTAATTTATGCTTATCCTACCAAAAAGCAAAACATAGAAATTCAATTAGACTTTATAGGAAAGATTTCCTTCACATATCCAAAACATCAAGAATCATGGAAGTTTATAGGAAACCCTAATGGAAACATTGAAATTAATGAAAATACATATCGATACTTATTTTGGGAAGGAGAGTTAAATTCTTCGGCCTATAATATTGACAAAAAAATCGGTTTTATTGTTCACTCAGACACCTTGCTGAATTTCTTCCACAAAACGCTTTTACAAATTGGTTTTAATTCTTTCGAACAACAAGACTTCATAACTTACTGGTATCCTATTATGTCAAAAAACAAGATAAATTATGTAAGTTTTATTTTTAATGATGAGTATAACACAATAGCAAAACTAAAAGTAGAACCTAAGCCGGACAATTTTATTAGGATGTTTATGTTTTGGGAAGCTGTATCAACAGAACAGAACTACATTCCATTAAAACCACAACCTATCCCTTCATTCTCAAGAGATGGATTTACTATAGTTGAATGGGGAGGAACAAATATTAATCATAATAAAATACCAAAATAAGCCTTTTTCTACTTTTTTTAATTCTTAATACTGAACACTCAATTCTGAACACTGAACACTCCACTCCTCCACTCCAACCTGTCATTCCGTCACCCCAAGCATTCATTCCTTAACACCAACACTCAATTCCGTCACCCTAAGCATCAATTCCGCTACCTCAAGCTGCCATTCCGTCATCTCAACCTGCCATTCCTTCAGTCTAAACGTCAATTCCGCCAGTCCAAGTGCCAATTCCTTCACTGCAACACCCAATTCCGCAACATCCACCTGTCATTCCGGCAGCCCAACACTCAATTCTGAAAACTGAATTCTCAAAACTCACATCTCACATCCCAAAACTGAAATCTCAACTCTGAATTCTCCCACCCTACATCCTACTTTCCAATACTCCATCACCAATTTCACATCATACATCACACATTTTACTTCATACATTGCACATAATCCCTCATACATCAACCATCACACATCCGCCATCTCCCATCTTTTTCTTATCTTTCGGAAAACATTTTAATACAATGTCCGATTCCA
>CALALS010000066.1 GCA_937925525.1 uncultured Flavobacteriales bacterium
TCTTCTGAGGAACCTATTTGCAACAAAAAGGAACCTATTTGTTCTTCTGAGGAACCTATTTGTAACAAACAGGAACCTATTTGCTCTTCTGAGGAACCTATTTGTAACAAAAAGGAACCTATTTGCTTTGATAAAGTACTTGTTTTTTGATAGTGGGAAGGGGAGAGTTGGGAAGATGTTTATGAACTTAATTAAGTTTTGAGGTAGATTTTATAAGACTATCTCCTTCCCAAATAAAATCAATCTGAATATTTTCTTTAGCTATAAACTTTGAACCTAATCTTCCTCTTATATAGTCATACTCATATATGTTATTACTGTCATTAACTACTATGTCTTTAATTTCATATACATAATTGTAAGTCATTTCTTTTTTGGTTGACGGATAATAATAAAAAGAAGAAGTGAACGAGAGATTAAATTTATTATTAGGTAGTTCATCATATTCACTAAGTAATTCTAGTAAACAATTTAAAATAGTATCTTCATAAACCTTGTTAGGTTCAATTTCAATAGAGTAAAACTTACTTTTTTCTCTAGCCTTTTTAATTTCTTCAATAGGAATTTTTTCAAACTTTACCACATCACGTCCAAACTGAAAATGAATCATTCCATTTTGAACGGCAGCAATTTCTTCTTTATAATTTACTGACTCTTTAAATTTTCTGTATACAATAGAATCTTCGAGAAAGCAAGTAACAGAATATCGTTCTAAAGTATTTATGTTTACTATCGTTAATGAATCCTCCCAAAACCTAAGTGCAAGAGTATATGATGGGTCTATTCTTTGAACTTCAGAGTACCTTTCATCAATACTATACCAGATTGTACCATTTAATTTTCCGGTATTCTTATTATTTGTGTTAACTAGTAAAAACACAACTGTTAACACAATAAAGCTGATTGCTATTAAAGCTTCTTTCTTCACTTTCTAAAGATAAGTAGTTTTCGCTTATTTCCCCCTGTTTCTTCACTTTGTTTCGAAACTGTCCCCCTAACTTAGGGGGACAGCGAATGTAATGAGCAGGGGGTATGCTGTACTTGTTTTTTGAAATGGGGAAGGTACTATTTAGCGTCTCTTATTTTATTTTCTTCTTCTAAAACCTTTTGCCAAAGATTGTCATCAGAAGGATTGGCAAGATATTCTTTATATGCTTTAATGTATTCAGGATGTTTTTTGCCATGTATTGCTTCCATCCAATTAACTCTTGGTATTAATGCTAAAAGTAATCCTATAAGACAATACAATACAACGCGCTTTAATACACCCAAATAAAATCTTTCCTGTTTTTTGAAATACATTATGACAGAAATAACTAAGATAACTCCTGATGTTACAAGGCCTGTGTAGATATTTGGTGATGCTCCGGGCCAAGACATTACTTTAAATAAGATGCCGGTAATTAATACTGATAATGCAATGCCTGTTAATGCTGCTCCTACTATTTTTCTGTTGCTTATATTTTGAAATGCATCTTTTGATTTGAAAAGAGTTTTTAATGTAATTTCATTAAATAAGACAGCTCCTGTCATTGCATAAAACAATGATAAAGACATTGTAGATAAAACAGTCAATACACCTCCACCACTAATTAAAAGTAAGTTAAGAGTTATGCCTGTTATTAGTAGAAGTATTAATATTAATTCGAGCCTTTTCAACTTTCTAAAGATAAGTAGTTTTTTCTTATTTCCCCATCAAGGTTTTGGTAATAATATCTTTTTCTAAATCCCAGCCTCTGGCGGGTGAGTATTCGCGCCCGTAATAAATAATTTGTAGGTGCAGCTTGTTCCAAAGGCTTTTGTCAAACAGGCGCTTGCAATCTTTTTCGGTTTGGGCTACGCTTTTGCCATTGCTTAGTTTCCAGCGGTGCATCAGTCGGTGAATGTGCGTGTCTACCGGAAAGGCAGGCTGATTAAATGCTTGTATCATTACCACACTGGCGGTTTTGTGTCCCACACCGGGCAGGGCTTCCAGTTCTTCCATGGTATTGGGCACTTTGCCATCGTATTTTTCAATCATTATTTTAGACAGTCCGTAAATGCCTTTGCTCTTCATGGGCGAAAGTCCACAAGGGCGAATAATTTCTTTGATTTTGGCTTCACCCAGTTTTACCATATCGTAAGGGTTGTCGGCTTTTTTAAAAAGCAGTGGAGTAATTTTATTTACCCGTTCATCGGTACATTGTGCCGAAAGCAATACCGCCACCAGCAGAGTGTATTCGTCTTTATGGTCAAGCGGAATAGGAGGGTTGGGGTATAGTTTCTCCAGTGTTTTTACTACAAAGGCTACTTTTTCTTTTTTGGTCATTCCCATATTTTGAAGCTAAAAATAAAAAGAAAGCCAAGAACAAGGTGTATATAGCAGCATCAAAAAAATAGTTTCAATAAATTTCTGGATTCCTGCCTTCGCAGGAATGAAATTATAGTGTAGTTTTCATTCCTGAGGAAGCGAAGCGGACATCAGGAAACTTTAGTTCAGCGGAGCTAATCCATGTTAGAAATTCTTATCACTAAAAATTAATACAACTGAGTTGGAAAAGCTTCTAATTATGTAAAAGCTTTATTTTTTTATGAATTGTTGATAATATTCACCAGCAAAACTTTCTCCTCTTAGGGCAATTTTGTTCTTTTGTATGTCATGTTAAAAGAAGGAAAAAAAGCACCCAACGTACTGGGCGAAAATCAAGAAGGAAAGCAACTCAGCTTAAATGACTTTAAAGGCAAAAAGGTGATTTTGTACTTTTATCCGAAGGACAATACACCGGGCTGTACGGCACAGGCCTGTAGTTTAAAAGACAACTACAAAAAACTAAAAAAGGAAGGCTTTGAGGTGGTGGGCGTAAGTGCCGATACTAAAAAGAAGCATCAGAACTTTATCAATAAGTTTGATTTGCCTTTTGACCTGGTGGCCGATGTAGATAAAGAGCTGATAGAAAGCTTTGGCGTGTGGGGACCGAAAAAGTTTATGGGCAGAGAGTTTGACGGAATTTTAAGAACCACTTTTATTATTGACGAAAAAGGAAAAATTGAAAAAGTAATAGATAAAGTGACCACTAAAAGTCACGCTGAACAAATATTAGAAATGTATAACAACTAAGTATATGGCAGACGCAAACAAAGAAAAACTAAAAGCACTACAGATTACGCTTGATAAACTAGAAAAACAATACGGTAAAGGTGCCGTAATGAAGCTGGGCGATGCTCCGGTAGTTAATGTAGATGTAATTCCTACGGGTTCTATTACCTTAGATTTAGCTTTGGGTATAGGTGGCTATCCTCAAGGTAGAGTAGTAGAAATATACGGTCCGGAATCATCGGGTAAAACTACTTTAACCATTCACGCCATTGCAGAGGTGCAAAAGAAAGGTGGCTTAGCAGCCTTTGTAGATGCTGAGCATGCGTTTGATAAAACCTATGCCGAAAACTTGGGTGTAGATACACAAAACTTATATATCTCTCAGCCCGATAATGGTGAGCAGGCATTAGAAATTGCCGATAACTTAATCCGTTCGGGTGCGTTTGATTTAGTGGTGATTGACTCTGTAGCGGCATTAACTCCGCAAGCAGAGATTGAAGGTGAAATGGGCGATTCGCAAATGGGGCTTCAAGCCAGATTAATGTCAAAGGCATTAAGAAAGCTTACGGCTTCTATTAGTAAAGCACATTGTACTTGTATTTTCATTAACCAGTTAAGAGAAAAAATTGGGGTGTTCTTTGGAAACCCTGAAACTACAACGGGTGGTAATGCACTTAAGTTTTACGCATCTGTTCGTTTAGACATTCGTAGAATAGGACAAATTAAAAACGGTGACGAACTAATTGGTAACCGTACCCGAGTAAAAGTAATTAAAAACAAAGTAGCCCCACCGTTCCGTCAGGCAGAGTTTGACATTATGTACGGGCAAGGAATTTCTAAATCAGGAGAGATTTTAGATTTAGCCGTAGAGAAAGGATTAGTGAAGAAAAGTGGTAGCTGGTTTGCTTATGGCGAAACCAAATTAGGACAAGGAAGAGATGCTGTAAAA
>CALALS010000067.1 GCA_937925525.1 uncultured Flavobacteriales bacterium
ATGTGAACCTCATCAATAATATATACTTTATATCTTCCGGTTTGAGGCGGTATTCGCACTTGTTCTATTAAGTTACGAATGTCATCAACTTTGTTATTAGATGCGGCATCTAGCTCAAATACATTAAAGGAAAATTCTTCTAACGAGTTTTCATCGTAGGATTCGTCATTAATAACTTTTGCTAGAATTCTGGCACAAGTGGTCTTTCCGACTCCTCTCGGTCCACAGAATAAATAGGCTTGAGCTATTTTTTCATTTTGTATAGCATTTCGTAAAGTAGAAACAATTGATTTCTGGCCGACTACCAAGTCGAAAGTGGTTGGTCTATATTTACGTGCAGATACTAGAAATTCACTCATGGTGAGCAAATATAGTTAATTGTTACACGCTAAAAGTTGAATGTTGAAAGATTTTTAATACTAATTATCTCTTTGAATAAAAGATTTAAAGAGCGTAATTATTTCTTGTTTTTTTTGCGGGTTACAATCAATTGAATTAATGATTTCAAACGATTTATCAAAATAGGAATTCATTATTTTTTCTGTTTCATCTTTTACTCCAATTTTTGACATTTCCTCTAAAACTGAACTAACTTTTTCATCATCAGATAATGTTTGATTTGATAAAATAGATGTGTATTTATTTTCAAAATCACTAGATTTTTCTTTTGCAGTGAGGTATAGAAAAGTTTTCTTTTTAGCTAAAATATCACCACCTTGTTTTTTACCAAATTTTTCTGGGTTACCAAATGCATCTAAATAATCATCTTGGATTTGAAAGGCAATACCAATTTGAACTCCGGCTTGATATAAGTAGCTAGTTTTATTGAGTTCCATATTACCGCAAAGAGCTCCAATTTTAAGACTAGCACCAATTAAAACGGCTGTTTTTAGTTTAATCATTTCAAGATATTCAGCAACAGTAACATCATTTCTGTTTTCAAAGTCCATGTCCATTTGCTGACCTTCACAAACCTCAATTGCCGTTTTATTAAAACACTTTAAAACGTGAGGTAAAATATCAATAGAGCAATTTGAAATTAGTTCTACTGATTTCGCAAACATTACATCTCCTGACAAGATAGCCTGGTTGCCATTCCATTTTTTATGAATGCTTTGCTTTCCCCTTCTTACATCGGCATTATCCATTATGTCATCATGTAATAGGGTGAAGTTGTGAAAGACTTCAATGCCGAGTGCTTGAGATAAAGCATTTAAGTGGTTGCCATTATTCAACTCAGAGGCTAAGAGAACTAACAAAGGTCTTATTCTTTTTCCTCCAATATCAAAAAAGTAAGTTGCAGGTTGGTATAGCGTTTCAGGGCTTTTCGATACAAATAGTTTGCTGAGTTCTTTATTGATAAGTGAAATGTATTTTTCCATTTATACTTACTGTTTGATGATTTTACTTAAACCATCATCAAGAGAAATTAGTTCACGGTTTAGCAATTTTTTCATTTTGCTAATGTCAGGATGTCTTCTTGTCATGTCACCTTCTTTTAATGGAGGCAGGTGTACAATTTTTGAAGATGAATTAGTTAGTGTAATGATTTTTTTTGCAAGTTCCAGAATAGTGACTTCTAGGTTATTTCCAATGTTTATAGTGTCATTAATAAATTCATTGGAGAGAAGTGTATTAACGGTTGCTTCTATATTATCATCAATATGGCAAAATGTTCTAGTTTGGCTACCGTCACCATTTATGGTTATATCTTCTCCTTTTTTAGCTGCATCTATAAATTTTGAAATTACAAAATCGCTACTTTGTTTAACTCCATAAGTATTGAAAAACCTGAAAATGGTATAGTCTAAATCAAACTCTTGCTTAAATGATTTTAAGTATGCCTCACCTACATTTTTTACAATGGCATAAGGTAAACGGGAATTTAGGGGTGTAGTGTCTTCATTTTGTGGAAATTCAACCGGCTCACCGTAAACCTCTGAGGATGACGCATAAAACACACGTTTTACCCCAGTATTTTTAGATAAATTCAGCACGTTTTTAATGCCGTCAATATCTTTTAAAACTTCAACAGGATTTTTTAATGTTCTTTCAACGCCAACCATTGCGGCATAGTGAAAAACATAATCGAACGGAAAAGCATGAAAAACACTGGTGATTTCAGACTCTGTGTTTACATTACACTTAATAAACTTAATGTTGTTTTTTGTACTGGTAGGTATTTTTTCTTTTTTTCCGGTAGAAAGGTTATCTGCAATTACAATTAAAGTGTCTTCTAATTGTGATAGTTTTTCGGCTAATGAACTACCTATAAAACCTGCTCCGCCTGTAACAAGGATACGTTGCATTATTCTCTTAAGATTTGAAGTAAATAATCTCCATATCCACTTTTTAGAAGCGGTTGTGCCAGCATTTCTAATTGCTGTGAATTTATGTAGCCCATTCTATAGGCAATTTCTTCAATACAGCCTATTTTCATTCCTTGTCT
>CALALS010000068.1 GCA_937925525.1 uncultured Flavobacteriales bacterium
CGTTTAGCATAGATTTTTATCAAATCAAAAGCTAACTCTTTAACACTTTTTTTTGTTTTTTCTTTAACCTTTTGCCAACTTCCGGAGCCTAATTTATCAACTGAAACAGAGCCAGATTCATTAGAGTATTTTGATATTTTGTGTAATGAATGAACACTTACGTAAAGTATATCATGGTTTTTGTAAACTATTTTTATTGCCTCTTGCTTCTTACCGTTTACATCAATCTTTTGAAGCCCGGCAAACTGCCCAATACCATGGTCTATGTGGACAACAAAATCACCGTTATTTAAATTATTGAGTTCTTTTAATGTTATAAAACCTTCTTTCTTTTTATACCCCTCCTTTAATCTACTCTTTTTATGTCGGTTAAAAATTCTGTGCTCGGTACAGACACTTATTTTTAAATCATGGTCAATAAAGCCTTCATTAATTGAAAAATTAATGGGTAAAAAAGATGTAGGAATTGTTTTTTCTTTGAGAATAAGATTGATTCTTTCTAGCTGTTTTTCATTATCTGAAGCAATATAATTTTTGTACCCTTTTATAGATTGCTCATGTAAATGGGAAGAAAGTAAATCAAAATTTTTATTGAAAAACGGATGGGCGGTTGTACTAAATTCAATGGCATTAGTTGGAATATTATTTCCGTTTACATCTATAGAACTAAATTTATTTATGCTGTCATTAATTTGAACTGGAGATTGATAAAGGTTTTCAAAACCAATTTGCTTAATGGTGCTTTCTGCTATGTTTGAAAATGAATTTTTTATCGTCTCAAACTCATTATAAATAGATTGTAAAATATATTTTTTATCACTCAGCCAAACCATTGTGTTTTCGGGCAATAAATCAAAGAAAGAACATCTTTCTTCCAACACCAATTTTTCATGAATGGAAGGAAGAATCACTATTTCTTCATGATTTTTCAAGCTTAACTGATTAATGGGGTCAAACTCACGTATTGAATCCACTTCATCTCCAAAAAACTCTATTCTGAATGGGTTTGAATTAGAAAAAGAAAAGACATCAACTATTCCACCTCTAATGGAATATTCACCCGGCTCTGTCACAAAATCTTCTCTTTTAAAGCCTAATTCGTATAGCGTTTCATTAACAAACTCTGTTCCTAAGTTATTCCCAACTTTTACTTTAAACGTATTTTGGTGAAGTACTTTCTTAGAAGCCACATTTTCAAGTAAAGCCTCAGGATAAGTTATTATAATTTTCTGTTGTTGATCTTCGGAAAGGGCTTTTAACGCCTCAGACCTGTATAAAACATTAGCATTATCTGTTTTACTTAAATCAAAATTCCATATATATGATTTAGGAAAATAGTAAAAAAAAAAAAAAAAAAAATTCTCTACATCATTAAAAAAATGAATTGCTTCTTCATTATCCTTTAATATAACTAATTGAGTTTTGTCACTTTCACTTGAAATAGAAGAAAATACTGTAGCAAAAGCCGAACCTTTAAGGCCGTTTACATAAATAAGTTTGTTTTTTTGGACAATAGAGTGACGTAAATCAGCCAGTTTCGGATGATTTGAAAATAAGTCTAAATATTCTCTTGCGTCCATTCTTTAAAGGACGGCAAAGGTAATAAAGCTCAAATGATTTTAAGCGGTAACTTCTTGATTTTTATTGAAAAACTCACAAGCTTTCTCTACCATCTCCGCAGAACCTATAAAAATAGGACATCTTTGATGAAGTTCATTAAGTTGTACCTCCATCACATCCATACTTCCGGTAGATGCTTTACCTCCTGCTTGCTCTACTATAAATGCCATTGGATTACACTCATATAACAATCTTAACTTTCCGTTAGGCGCTTTTGTAGTAGAAGGATAAATGAATATTCCGCCTTTGATTAAATTACGATGTAAGTCCGCTACCATAGAGCCAATATATCTTCCAGAATAAGGCCTATTGGTTGAGCTATCTAATTCTTTACAATAATTGATATACTCTTGAACTCCCTTAGGATAAATTGAAAAATTTCCTTCATTAATAGAAAATATTTTGCCATTTGAAGGAATTTTAATATCAGGGTGTGACAAGCAAAATTCTCCAATTGATGGGTCTAAAGTAAACCCATTTACACCTTTTCCTGTAGTGTAAACAAGCATTGTAGATGAACCATAAATCACATAACCTGCAGCAACTTGGTTTTTACCTTTTTGATAAAAATCTTGCTCTGAAACTTGTTCTTGAACATTTTCTCTTCTGTAAATAGAAAAAATTGTTCCAATAGAAACATTCACATCAATATTAGAAGATCCATCTAAAGGATCAAATGCAATAATATATTTCCCTTTTTTTGAATTTTCATTATCAAAAATGATGATTTCTTCATTTTCTTCTGAAGCTACAGCACATATTTCATGACCATATCTTAGTGCTTCAATAAATTGATGATTAGCATAAACATCTAATTTCTGCTGTTGCTCTCCTTGAACATTATCTGAGCCTGCAGCACCTAAAACGCTTGTTAAACCCGCTTTATTCACTTCACGGTTAATCACCTTAGCCGCTAAGCCAATGTCCCTTAAAATAGCGCTTAATTCACCCGTTGCGTAGGGAAAATCATGCTGCTTTTCTATTATAAACTCATTTAATGTTTTAACTGCACTCATGTTTTTAATAATATGCTACAAATATCGGAAAACAAAAAGGGCTGACCAAGAGGTCAACCCTTTATTGAATAACCGTTCAAATTATTAAAAGTAGAAATTGATATTAAGCTGACCACCTGAGTTGTCAGTATCAATTCCAAATCCTGAAGATTTTCCTGTTTTTGTTACTTCTGTGTAAGTACTTCTACCAGTTGCCGTATTAGTAGCAAACCCATTAAACTCTCTTGTAGTTTCTCCTTCACCTGTACTTGAAAAACCTAATCCCCATCCGTACTCAGCACCGATAGAAACTTTAGGGAATACAAATATTTCAACACCGATAAAACCTCTAACAGTTACACCAAAAGTAGAACCGTTTTTATTCTCTAATACTCTTCCTTGTTCAACAGCGCCAGTTCCACTACCGTCAGTATACTTTACAGAAACAGAATCCATAGCTACTTCATATTCGTTAGATGATTTAGAACCACCCATGCTAATTAATAGCTCACCACCATAAACACCTTGTACTCTAGTATTTCCTCTTCTTTTCTCAATACCACCACCTAAGGTAACTTGTCTATATGATGTTTTTGACACATTCTCAATATAACTACCCTGATATTGCTGATAACCAGTACCACCTTGACTAGCTAAAGAAGTATCCACAAGGCTAGTAGCAGAACCACTACCCATACCAATTCTAACTCTAGCTCTGTAAGCTGTGTTAGCATCTACAAAATATTTACCTGTAATAGAGAAGTCAGGTGTAGTAAATTGAGCTGTAGGAGAAGTATTAGAAGCTCCTAAAAATTGACCTGCATAAGTTAACCAAGGTGCTGCGTCAAAGCCTATCGACCAATCTTCAGCTTCAGGAAGCATTGTTTCTCCCTTTTTAGAAGTTAAATCTTGTGCAAAAGAAGTAGAAGCAAATGCAATTGCTGCTACAATAAGTAATTTCTTTTTCATGATTTTTTGTTTTTAGTTTTGGCAAATTTATATAAGTTTTGAGTAAATACTAACATGAATTTAACAAGTTATCAACAATTTAGAACGATTACAAACAAAAAAAATAAGGGCAAAAGCCCTTATTTAATGGTGGATATAGTGCTTTTTTATTGGTTTTTCTTAGGATTTAACTCTACTGAGAAATTAACATTTACATCTTCTCCAAGTACTCCGGGATAGGTTGTAATGCCATAATCGTTTCTATTAAGTGTTAAATGACCTTCAAAAGATATTACATCTTCTCCTTTAGGGCTTTTGTTTTTACCAAGGTATGTAAATGGTAAATCAACCATTCTAGTAACACCTTTCATGGTAAGCATACCTTGAGCCAAGATACCTTCATTTGTAAATACAATTTTATCTGAAGCAAAGTGAATTGTTGGGAAAGAATCTACATGGAAAAAGTCCGGAGACATTAAATGATCGTCCCTATCCTTATTTCTAGTATTTACAGAAGATGCATTGATGGTAATATCTATCTTAGAGTCTACTAAATTGTCAGAAAGTTGAAAAACTCCCGAGATTGAATCAAAACTTCCTTTAGATTGCGCAAGTATGTGTCGAATTGAAAAATCTATATAAGAATGTGATTCATCAAGTTTCCAATCTCCGATAGCCTCTTTTAGTCCTTCCATCATATTTGGTTGAACGATAACCTCTTTTACATTTTCAGTTTCAGGCTCCTCTGCAGAACTGGTGTGGCCTCCTAATATTGGGGCAATAACCAACCCAACTAAGCAAGTTAACTTAATTAAAATATTCATTGATGGACCTGAAGTATCTTTAAAAGGATCTCCCACAGTATCGCCTGTAACGGCTGCTTTGTGAGCGTCAGAACCTTTATAAGTCATTTCACCGTTAATTTCAACACCTGCCTCAAATGACTTTTTAGCATTATCCCATGCCCCACCGGCATTGTTTTGGAAAATAGCCCAAAGAACTCCTGAAACAGCAACTCCTGCCATATAGCTACCAAGCGCTTCAGCACCCATTGCAAATCCGATAATGATTGGAGTAATAATAGTAAGTGCTCCCGGAAGCATCATTTCTTTTAGAGCCGCTTTAGTAGATATTTCTACACACCTTCCATAGTCAGGTTTTCCGGTTCCTTCCATAATTCCCGGAATTTCTTTAAACTGTCTTCTTACTTCGTTAACCATTTCCATAGCAGCTTTTCCAACACTTTGCATAGCAAGAGCAGAAAAAACAACCGGAATCATACCTCCAATAAATAAAGCTGCTAAAACATCAGCTTTAAAAATATTAATTCCATCAATACCGGTAAATGTAACGTAAGCAGCAAATAAAGCTAAAGCTGTAAGCGCAGCAGATGCAATAGCAAAGCCTTTCCCTACGGCAGCTGTTGTATTACCAACTGAATCTAACACATCTGTTCTTCCTCTTACCTCATCAGGCAATTCACTCATTTCGGCTATACCTCCAGCATTGTCAGCAATTGGCCCGAAAGCATCAATAGCTAACTGCATAGCAGTAGTTGCCATCATAGCAGACGCAGCTATAGCTACACCATAAAAACCGGCTAATGCATAAGAACCCCAAATTGCAGCTGCAAATAAAATAACAGATGAAAAAGTGGATATCATACCAGTAGCTAAACCGGCAATAATATTAGTAGCCGCACCTGTAGATGAGTTTTTCACAATGTTCAACACCGGTTTTTTACCTAAGCCCGTGTAGTATTCTGTGAAAGCAGATATTAATCCACCTACCGCTAAACCAATAAGCGTAGCATAAAAAACATGACGACTAGGAATATCTTTAACACCTTCACCAAAGAATTTCATTCCTTGAATGGTTTCAGGTAACATCATGTCAATTAAAAACCATCCCGCTATCGCAGTAAGTATAATTGAAGACCAGTTACCAAAATTCAATGCTTTCTGAACTTGAGCTTCTTTTGCATTATTATCTTTAATTCTGATAAAGAATGTACCAATAATTGAAGCTAAAATACCAACACCTGCAATTACAATGGGCAATAAAATTGGTCCCATACCATTAAAGCTATCTGTAAACTGACTTCCTGCAGCTTCAGTCATATCCTTAATAATATAGTTACCTAATACCATTGAAGCCAATACTGTTGCAACATAAGAACCAAATAAATCTGCTCCCATACCGGCAACATCTCCAACATTATCACCAACATTATCTGCAATTGTGGCTGGGTTTCTAGGGTCATCTTCAGGAATTCCTGCCTCTACTTTTCCAACCAAATCAGCACCTACGTCAGCAGCTTTGGTATAAATACCACCACCTACTCTGGCAAAAAGGGCTATTGACTCAGCCCCTAAAGAAAAACCTGCAAGAGCCTCCAGAACAATAGTCATTTTGTCATAAAAATCTCCTTCCCCACCCATAAAATGATTGGTAAGAAGAATAAAGAATAAACTCAAACCCAAAACAGCTAAACCTGCTACTCCAAGCCCCATAACTGTTCCTCCTGAAAAAGAAACCTTAAGCGCCTGAGGTAAACTTGTTCTTGCAGCTTGAGTAGTTCTAACATTAGATTCTGTAGCAATTCTCATTCCTATGTTTCCGGCTAATGCAGAAAATATTGCTCCGAAAATAAATGCAGGTACAATTAACCAACTTGTAGTTTCTACAAGTAATGAAATTCCGAATAAAGCAGCCGAAGCAAGAATAACAAATATGACTAGCAATTTATACTCTGCCTTTAAGAATGCTAAAGCTCCTTCTTTAATACTTTTTGCAATTCCTTGCATTTTTTCAGTGCCGGCATCTTGCTTTTTTACCCAAATAGCTTTGCTTATCATAAATAATAAACCCACAACAGCTAATAATAATGGGATATAGATAATCATCTCGTTCATAGTATATGTATTAAGTTAAATAGTATATTCTTTACAAAAGGTCGGCAAAAGTAGATTTTTGGTTAAAAACGTGCAAATAAAAAAGCCAATGAAAATCATTGGC
>CALALS010000069.1 GCA_937925525.1 uncultured Flavobacteriales bacterium
GAAGAATTGATTGAATCAGCTAATTCACCGCTTGGCTGTCCACCACCGCTTGGAGACATTACTTCCCAAAACAAACAATGGTTGTAGTATCCACCTCCATTATTTCTAACAGCAGCATTATCCATACCTGTTTTAAGTATTTCTTCAATAGATTTCCCTTCTAATTCAGTACCGCTTATAGCATTGTTTAAGTTATTGGTATAACCTGCATGATGCTTAGAATGGTGTATTTCCATTGTTTTTGCATCAATATGAGGTTCTAAAGCATTATAGTCGTAAGGTAATTTTGGTAATTCGAAAGCCATAATTTATTTATTTAAATGTTAAACTAATTATTAATCAGCTTCAAAGGTAAAAAATATAATACCTATAAAAAATAGTTAAAATTTGTTAAACCACTGATTTTTTTCATATATTTGCCCCTTAATTAAAAACCTAACTCTAAAAAATTAAAAAAATGAAAAAGGTATTTGCACTTTTAGTAATGGGTGGTTTAGTAAGTTTAGTTGCTTGCGGACCGTCTGAAGAAGAACAAAAGAAAATGGAAGAAGAGGCTGCTGCTCAAGTTGAGGAGATGATGAAAGGTCTTGAAGAAGAAATTGACAACGCTACTGCCGAAATGGAAGAAGTAGTTGAGGAAGTTGATTCTGCTGCTACAGAAGCTACAACAGAAGCTACTGAAGAAGCTAAATAAGAATTTTAGTTCTTACTTTAAAGGTCGGTTTTTCCGACCTTTTTTTGTTTATATACATGAGGATTGATATTATAACGGTATTACCTGAACTTCTAAAAAGTCCTTTTGAAGCATCAATTTTAAAACGTGCTCAAGATAAGGGCTTAGTTGAAGTAAATATCCATAATCTTAGAGATTACAGCACAGACAAGCATAAAAATGTAGATGATTATGCTTTTGGCGGAGGTGCAGGCATGGTAATGTCTATTGAACCTATAGACAACTGTATAAAGAAACTAAAGCAGGAGAGAGATTACGATGAGATTATGTACATGGCGCCTGATGGTGAGGAGTTTTCACAAAAGATAGCCAATCAGCTATCATTACTAAAAAATATAATTATTCTTTGCGGTCATTACAAGGGAATTGACGAAAGAGTTCGTGAACATATTATTACAAAAGAAATTTCAATTGGAGACTATGTTTTATCGGGAGGAGAGTTAGCCGCTGCAGTAGTGTCAGATGCTATCATTAGACTTTTGCCGGGTGTTTTAAATGATGAAACATCTGCTCTGAGCGATTCATTTCAAGATGATTTAATATCTCCGCCCGTTTATACAAGGCCGGCAGAATATAATGGCTGGAAAGTTCCGGAAGTCTTATTAAGCGGAAATCAAAAATTAATTGATGAATGGAGACATAGCCAATCTATTGAGCGAACAAAAGCGAAAAGACCGGGCTTACTAAAAAAATAAGCTAAAAAATTCTTTCAAATGATTAATTTTATCAGGCAATAACGAAATACAGATTTCGTTACGGTTATGCCAAATAAGAAGTTAATGCGATTATACCTTTTACTTTTACTACTACTATTTTCAATTATAGCTGATGCTCAAGAGGGGCCAATAGGCACTTGGAGAGATCACTTGCCTTTTTCAAATGGTGTAGCTGTTACAGAAGGAAACGGTAAAATTTACTGTGCTTCTCAGTCAGCATTATTTTCTTACGATATTGAATCTGATGAAATTGTAAGGATGTCAACAATTACCGGATTGTCAGATGTTGGTATTAGTACCATTCGGTTTGTAGAATCAGAAAAGGTGTTGGTTATTGCATACACAAACGGAAATATTGATTTACTTGATAACACTAATACAATATATAATATATCAGCCATTAAAAATAGTTCTATCGCTGCTGATAAAAGAATCTATAACATATTTGTAAGCGGAGATAAAGTTTACCTATCCTGTGGTTTTGGAATTATTTTACTAAATATTAGTAGAAAAGAAGTGCTCGAAACGTATTTAATAGGAAACTTAAGTACATACGTTAAAGTAAATGATGTAGCTGTTTTTCAAGGAAAAATTTATGCAGCAACAGACAATGGGATATACGAAGCATTTTTGAGTAGCCCAAATTTAGCCGATTATAACGAGTGGAATATTTTGCCAAGTATGCCATCATTAAAGTATAACACCATTGAGGCTTTTCAAAATAAGTTGTACGTAAATATAGAATACCCAATTTATAATGGAGATACTGCCTACTGGTATGACGGAGTGAGCTGGAACAAGTTTACAGAATTAATTGGCTCTGACAATTTAGATTTTAATGTCACTAACAATCATTTATGTATTTCACATAATGGAAGTCTGGATGTTTTTGACCAAAACTTAACGGTTCATAGAAATATTTTTACCTATAATAATGAGTACTATCCGGCACCAAGTCAGGGAATATTTTCGTCAAGCTTATTTTGGATTTATATAGCGGATAAAAATTTTGGACTTTGTAAAATGCATAACTCTTGGAGTGTTGAATACAAAACTCCTGATGGACCAAAATCTAACAACGCATTTAAAATGGATTTAGTAAATAAGAAAATTGCTGTTGTTCCGGGAGGCTATGACGGAACGTTAAATAATTTATTTACCCAACCTGAGTTTTATTATTTTGATAAAACCTGGAAAAATTTTGATGAAAACAATTTCTCTGCATTTGATTCGCTTTTCGATTTTTCTGAAGTAGAAATAGACCCAACTGATGAAACTCATTTTTTTATTGGAACTTGGGGAGGAGGTTTGTTAGAATTTAAAAATGAAAAACTAATAAATGTTTTTGATGAAACCAATAGCATACTTCAAGAGCAACAAGGAAATCCAGGCTCCGTTCAAGTGGTGGCATTAGAGTTTGATGAAAACGGAAACCTTTGGATTGTTCAGCCTTTTACAACAAATGCCCTAACAGTATTAACTAAAAACGGTGTGTGGCATAATTATAACATTGCTCCTTATTTAGATGGAACTTCAAGAACATCCGGACTGATAATAGATAATTTCAACAGAAAGTGGATAGTTGACGGAAGAGGTCATAAAATAGCTGTTTTTGACGATGGAGGAACTTTAGCCGACAAATCGGATGATCAACTAAAATTAGTAGATGGAAACTCAGGCAGTGGCAACATATCCGGCTCAACAATATTATCGATTACCAAAGATTTAGATGGCGAAATGTGGATTGGAACTGATGAAGGCCCATGCGTAATATATGCTCCGGGAAATGTTTTTGACGGAGGAGATTACGATGCCCAACAAATTCTTATTGAACAAGAGGGAATTGCTCAAATACTACTTGAAACAGAAATTATAACTACTATTGAAATTGATGGTGCAAACAGAAAATGGTTTGGTACGCTAAACTCCGGTGCGTATTTAATGACGTCAAACGGAACAAAACAAGTTTTTCATTTTACAAGACAAAATAGCCCGCTTTATGCAAATTTGATTAATGACATTGTAGTTGATAATGAAAATGGCGAAGTGTTTTTTGCAACTGAAAAAGGCATTATTTCATATAAAAGTACGGCAACAGAACCAAGACCAGATTTTTCAAATGTTGTAGTTTACCCTAATCCTGTTAAACCGGGATATACAGATTTAATAGCCATAAAAGGATTGATGGAAGATACAAATGTTAAAATTACAGATGTAAGTGGTAAAATTGTTTTTGAAACACTTTCATTAGGTGGGCAGGCAATTTGGGATGGAAAAAGCTTTTCAGGAAACACCGTTAGGTCCGGAGTATATTTAATTTTTTGTGTTAATCCTGATGGAAGCCAAGATTATGTGGCAAAACTCTTACTTTTGGATTAAGAGTATTCATGCAAAGATGTATCGTCATATTTTTTTTATTGAGTTCTTATTTTCTCAAGGCTCAGGAATTTTTTTGGGAAGATCATTTGCCCTACAACAATGTAATTAAATTAGCTCAGTCATCATCAAAAATATATTGCGCCACTTCTTACGCTATTTTTATTTACGATAAACAAGAAAAAACCGTCAATAAGCTTAGTAAAGCTCAAGGGCTATCAGATATCGGAATTTCTACAATTGCATTTAACTCTACTACAAGCCAACTATTTATTGGATATACAAATGGCAGTATAGATGTTTTAGAAAATAACACCATTACCAATTATCCATTTATTAAAGAAAAAAACATACTCGCCTCAAAAGCAATTAACAACATCATTTTTAAAAATAGTGAAGCCATAATAGCAACAGGCTACGGAATATCAATTTTTGATATTACTAAAAAAGAACTCAAATCATCTTATTACATAGGAAAAAACAATACTTTTTTAAAAGTAAATGATATTGTCTTGCTAAATAACTTGATTTATACAGCTACTGATTCAGGTTTGTTTTATGCAGATACAACTAAAGACTTATCCGACTATAATAACTGGCAAGCAGATACAGGATTGTTTAAAGGAAAATTTAACTTAATTGAGGAGTGGAACGGAAACCTTTGGGCAAATTACTCCAGCAACATATATAACGGAGATACTTGTTATATTATGAACCAAAGCGGATGGATGAAAGCTCCTGCCTCTGTTTTTAGAAATAGCTATAGTCTTGAGAAAGGCATTACAGAAATGGTATTTTCTCATAATGGAGCTATTCAAACCATGCGAGAAAACGGCTCGTATAAACAACAGTTTTTAGGAGAAGAGCCAAGGTTTGCCATTCAAGACCAAAGTGATTCAACAATATTTTGGGCGGCAACAACATACTCCGGTTTAATTAAAATCAGAAATTTACTTATCGAAGAGTTTATTATTCCTGACGGGCCAACCACAAACAGAACCTGGGAGTTTGATGTGAAAAATGGTGAAATTGCTTGTATTCCCGGAGCATTTAACAGTGCTTTAAATAACATATACAACATTGATGGCCTTTCAATTTTCAAGGAAAACAATTGGGAAACATATAATGGAGCTGACGACAAAGGGTTTGATACATTATTTGATTTAGTCGATATTAAATATGATAAAAACAATAGCGGTAGTATTTTTTTAGCCTCATGGGGTTTAGGGTTAGCTGAGTTTAATAATGGAAAAATTATTAATGTGTTTAACGACCAAAACTCAACTATACAGAGCCGTTCAGCATTTAAATGGTTTGGTATTGGAGGAATAGCTTTTGACAAAACCGGAAATTTATGGTGCACCAATTCATTTGTAAGCAGCTCTCACTTAAACAGAAAAGATAAAAACGGAAATTGGCACTCATTTAATCTTTCTCCGTTCATTAATGATGGATTTGGAATAGGAAAAGTAATTATAGATGATGCCGAGAATAAATGGTTATTGCTGTCAAAATATGGTAAAATAGTTGTCTTTAACGAAAATGGAACTATTACCAACTCTTCAGATGACTCTTTAAGAGAAATAACATCACTTATTAATGAAGGAAGTTTACCGGGCTCTTTCCCGGGAACCTTGGTGTTTGATAAAAACGGAACAGCTTGGGTAGGAACAAATGATGGGATTGCCTATTTAAAAAATGCAAAAGATATATTTCAATATGATGACGTAAACTTTAGACGGGTTTTTGTTGATGGAGATTCGACTTTAGGGAGCTTTTTAAAAGGAGAAAACATTTCTGATATTGAAGTAACAAATGTTAATCAAAAATGGGTGGGAACAATAGGTAAAGGAATTTATTTGATGAATGAAAACATGGATAAAGTTATTTTTCATTTTACGAAAGAAAACAGTCCGTTATTTTCTAATGATATTTTAGCCTTGAAATATGAAGGAAAAAGTGGAAAGCTATTTATTTCTACATCTTATGGAGTAATGTCTTTAAAAATTACAGAAGAAAAAATCTTCCAAAACTTTAATGAGATTCTTATTTACCCCAACCCTGTTAATATATCTACTGAAAACAATTTAACTATAGATAATTTACCTAAGGGCACAATTATTAATATTACAGATGTTTCCGGAAATATGGTAAATAAATTAATTGCCGAATCATCAAGTGTGATGTGGGATTTAACTGATTTTTCAGGAGCAAAAGTAACGTCAAACATTTATCTTCTTTACTTCTTAAATAGTAATGGAACCGATAAAACAATACAAAAAATCTTACTTACAAACTAGATGCATATTAATACTCGTGCCATAGTATTAAAAACAATTGATTACTCTGACAACAGTTTTATTGCCAATTTATATACCGAAAATCTAGGTAAAAGAAGTTTTATAGTTAAGGGTGCAAAAAAGAGTTCATCTAAAAATAAAATGGCTTTTTTTCAACCACTATCGCTAGTCAATATTTCTTTTCATGACTTGGCGAGTAAAAATTTACACTATATCAAGGAAATTAAGTTTGAAGAGCCCTACAACTTTATAGGAGAGGATATAAACAAATCTTTCATCATTCTTTACATGGCCGAGTTTTTAGGGCAATGCCTCAAAGAGGAAGAATCCAACCCTTCTTTATTTCAGTTTATTTTTTCTTCACTCGAATGGCTTACACATCATCAGTCTGTGCATAATTTTCATTTAGTTTTTACTATTCAGTTAAGCAAATATCTGGGCTTTTTTCCTCAAGGAAAATTTTCTGAATTAACCAATGTTTTTGATATGGAGAATGGAGAGTTTGTATCAGTAAAACCCGGACATGATAATTTTTTAGAGCATAAAAAGGCTAAAGATTTTCATACACTTTTAAACCTTAGTTATAGTCAATTAGATTTACTGAATATTTCAAATATAGAAAGACGTGAGTTGTTAGATTCAGTATCTGACTACTATAAAATACATCAGCAAGGATTTAAAACCTTAAAGTCGGCAGAAATCCTTGAAACGGTGCTAAATTAAATTATTTATCTCCTAAAATAATTGGCAGACCATCTTTACCACCAACAATTACAACTTTTGAGTTCGGTGATTTAGCAAGCTCAAGAGTAGCTTCAATTCCTTTTTCTTTTAAGATATTGTCAGTCAAAGAAGCATTTAAAATTCTGTTGGCATTGGCTTTACCTTCAGCGTCAATCTTTTGTCTTTCGGCTTCTTTTTGAGCTTTTGATAATTTAAATTCATATTCTAAAGACTCTTGCTCTTGTTTCAGTTTATTTTCAATGGCAGTTTTTATCGTAGGTGGAAGTGTAATATCCCTAACTAAAACCTCATTTAATTGAACATACTGTTTATCTAAAATTATCTTTGTTTCTTCAAATATTTCACTTTGTATAGCGTCTCTTTTACTTGAATAAATTTCTTCCGGAGTGTATCTTCCAATTACACTTCTAGTAGCCGAACGAATGGATGGTATAACCACTCTGTTTAGATAATCTTCGCCTTTCTCTTTTTCAAGTAGCGGAAGTTTATTGTAAATCGGTTGATACCAAGTTGATACCTCTACGGAAATTTCAAGTCCGTTAGAAGAAAGAACAGCCATTTTTTCTTGAACTTCTTGCTGTCGAACTTCATATATTTTCATGTCGTTCCAGGGAGCTATAAAAGTAAAACCTTCAGGATAGGTGTTTTCAATATCTATACCACCTCCAAATGTTTTAAATAATACTCCGGCTTGACCACCTTCAATAGTTACAGACATTTTAAATATTGCTACTATAGCAACAATTACGATAATGGAAATAATAATAATTCTTTTTAGTCCTGCTGGAAATTCAGGGTTGTTATACTTTTGGTAATTAGTCATGGTTTTGTATTTTGATTAGGGAGCTAAGGTAAGGCTTATTCTACTTATATTCTAGCATACTTTTGTATAAACTAATAAAATGGTCTTTTTTAGAATTTGGAACCATTACATATTCACAAGCATTTTCGTCAGAATGAATTTCAATTTTTTTAATCTCTTCAAATGAAACTAAAGCCTCATTATTCTTAATGACCCTAAACATAGAATAGTTTAAGTCGATAAGAATTGATTGTATTTCATTTTGACGATTAATTCTCTCAGTATTTTTTTCACTGTAAGCTGGTAAAATTTCAATCAAAATAATAGGGGCATAACTTTTAATGTCTTCTATAAAGCTCTGTATAACCTCTAATTCTGCTCCTTCAACATCAATTTTTAAAACAGAAAAAGGTTCATCACCAATAACAGATTTAATACTTTTCAAGTTAAACAGTGGGATAAATTCTTTTTTAAATATTTTTTGATGTGGTCTAAAATTCTCAATAATTGAAGCACTGCTATCGGATTTCCCTTCACTGAAAAAAACTAATTTGCCTACCTTATTTTCATTAGAAATTCCGATAGGTATAAGGGCAACATTTTTTAGAGAGTTAATATCAACCAAAGTGTTAGTATAATTTACACATATTGGATTTGGTTCAAATCCAATATACGGTATTGCTTCAGACACACTTCTCAATTTTAATAAAGTTTGTCCAATATTTACCCCAACATCAACAAATCTTTTTGAATCAATCTGTAGAACAATTTTTAATACCTGAATCATCCATGGTTCAGACATAAATAAATTAGAAAAGCCAATCCCCCCATTTACGGGAATAACAAACCTTTTTTTATTTAAAAAAATAGAACTCTTTAAGTTAAAATACTTTAAGAGATTTATCTTGTTTAAGACTCTTACAAAAACTTTATTCATAGCTGTAAAAATAAACAAAACAACTACAAAGTTCTTATACGATATAGGGTTTGATAAGAAATATAGTGAAACTTGGTCTAGTGACTGATAACGTGAGTCTCTGCTACCTGAATAACCTGTTTGGTAACACTGTCATATATGTACGCCACAATAATACAGTTTTTGTAATCCCAGGTTTCATTTTTAAAATCAAAGAAAAATTCCTGTGTATCTGAAGAGCCGGCAGTTGAAGCGGGAATATCAGTACCCCATGGTGAGTTAAGCGCTTTTCTTAACACATGGCGATGCCGATAGTTTGGAATATTAGTTGAACCATCTAATTGCCAATCAATGATGTTATCTTCAGTAATGTAAACCGTCATTTTATAGGTTGATGAACCATTGTTTAACCATTCACTAGTAATATTAGTTTTTAAAATTTTATCAGTAGAGCTAAACCAGTTTTTAATGTCAATTTTTACATCACATGGTAAAGCTTTTTGATTTTTTACCTCAGTTTCCCATGATGTGGGAGAAAGGAGAAGAGGCTTATTTGTTCCATCATCTTTTCTGTTGACTGTTCCTCTGGGGATTCCCTGAATTCCAAAAGTATTGATGTAAGTATTTCCAGCTTCAGTTGTAAAATCTGTTTCATACATTCCTGACCCTGGATTGGTTGTAGCAAAGTTGGTTCCATGAATAGAAACCACTACAGCTGTGTCGCCATATATAGAATCTATATTGTTTGCGTAAACTGCTCCAGCCGGACAATTCGGGCATTTATGACCCGTGTATTCCTCCAATAATGCGTATCGCACGGTTGAATTAGGAGTAGATGAAACGGAGTCATCATACACTACATCTGTTGGAACAACAACATTGCTAGTTGGGTAAGGGTTTTTTACTTTATCACAAGCAAAAAATACAAACAAGCAAACAAAAGAAACTAAAACAAGTTTTTTCATATTACAAATTTACTAAAAACTAGTGGTTATTAATAATGAAAGTCCGCTTGATGCAGGAACTGCTCTACACACGCCACCTACACAAAACAAACCTTCACGTTGCTTTCCGTAAGAAACTAAAAAAGTAGTTGCTTTATTGTTATAGCCTAAACTAATTATTGGATAATGAAGTTGTTTTTTGGGGTCCTTGTTACCATAGTTATATTGATTTTGAATGGCAAAAAACCAATGTGGCGCATAAGAATATTCTAAAACAACGGTAGCCCAATCTCCCTGATCTTGCTCTGTAGTTAGAGATTGAAGCTCTGCTCTTAAGGAGTTTTTACTATTGAGTTTATAGGTCATTTCCGCCACTACTACATCTGCATAAATTATTCCGTAGCCGCTTTTGCCTTCAATAACATCCTTGTCGTAAGCTATATTGGCATAAGTCAATTTTCCTTTAAAGTTTTTATTGAATTTTTTGCTTAGCTCTATGTTAAAATCTTTAAAGTAAACTTGCCCCATACTAAAATACTCTGATGTATAACCTTGACGAGTAGAATCTATACCGGCAATGCCTGTAGTGTCTAAATTGTTGGCCGAAGAGTAGTTTATAAGAATAGTCCAGCCATATTTACCGCCCAACTTAGACTTTTTTGGAACTTTATATAACATTTCGCCTTGAAAAGCAACTTCACCGTTTGGTTGTGTGGCATAAGGGTATAGTGTAGCTAATAAGTTATAAGAATGTTGTCGGGTTAATGCGGGATGAAAGTTAATCATCACGTTTGTAAGTGCTTCGTTTCTATCTGACCTAAAACTCATGTTATCAATCCTTTTTGCTGAAAGCGACAATCCAAAGCCTTTTGTCGAATAAGTGGTTTGTAATAATATACCTTCACCGTTTTTGTATATAAATCCATTGTCTGCAGAAGGGTCATTAATTTTATAAACATATTCTCCCATGAAATTAAATCCGCCTCTAATAATATTTAATCTACCAGCATAAGCCCCAACATTCTCAGGTAAAATTAGGTTGGCATCTTCATCGGGTTGATATTTACTAACAAAACTACCGCCCAAAATAAATTTAGTTTTCTTTTCATTTAGTTTTTTAAAAGCATCGTTTATATTGATTTCACCATCTATCCCTCTTACAATTCCTTGGCCAAGACCAAAAAATAAACGTTGTTTTCCATAAATTCCTTTTACTTCCACTCCTTTAAAAGGCTTGTATTTCACCCTGAAGCCTTCCATTGCATTATCCCAACCTAAGTTTCTGTCTTCATAAGTTCTAAAAATCATTCCGCTTCCAAACTGTTCGTAATAATTTCCGGCAGTAATTTCTATGTCTTCATGACTGTATTTTGCATATTTATATGGAATGCCTTGTCCTTTAAAACCTGTTGGATAACCTAAAAGTGGATTTTGATATGCTTCATACCTTATACCTGCCGAAAAATTTCCTCTGATATAGTTAAGATTTAAAAACCCATTCATTAAAACATCTTCGGGAACATCCTGAGCACCAATTAAAGAATCCGGCTCATAGTATTGCGTTAATATTTGAAAATTACCGCTAATGTTTCCGGCATCAATTTTATTTTCGGTAGTAGAACCTGAAGAATTATCATTTGACTGTTTGTCTTCTTCCTGAGCATTTAGCAAGACGGAAAAAGAAAGGGATAAAAGCAAAAAAAGGGACTTTTTAACAGTCCCTGAAAGGCAATAATTTTTTTTCATAGTAGTAGTGGCTTGCAAGTTTTATAATGTTCCGCCTTCAGCTAGTTTTTTAATTTTTTCGTAAAGTTCATCTTCATCTCCTTCGGCATACGAGTTATGTTGCCAAACAATATTTCCTTTTCCGTCTAGTAAAAAAGTGTGAGGAACATTATTTACATTCATAGCTCTTTTTAAGTCTTGATTAGGATCAATATATACATCATATTCCCATCCTTGACCGTTAACATATGGTGCAACTTTTGCCATATTTCTTGTGTCATCAATAGAAATTGCAATTAATTTAACTCCTGTTTCTTCAACCAAATCTTCATATACATCCGCAATGTTGTTCAATTCTCTTTTGCAAGGACTACACCATGTTGCCCAAAAATT
>CALALS010000070.1 GCA_937925525.1 uncultured Flavobacteriales bacterium
TAAATTTATTTGCCGAAGAAATTGTAGTTTTTACTCCAAAAGGAGAAATAAAATCACTTCCTGCTGGAGCCACTTCACTAGATTTTGCGTTTGAAATTCACACAAAAGTTGGTGCTCAATGTATAGGCGCAAAAGTAAACGGGAAGCTTGTGCCACTTAGCCATGAATTAAAAAGCGGAGACCAGGTAGAAATAATTACATCCAATAAACAAAAGCCGAAAGAAGAGTGGTTAAAGTATGTTGTTACAGGTAAAGCAAAATCAAAAATAAAATCAGCTTTAAAAGATGAAAAAAGAATAATTGCTGCCGATGGAAAAGAAAAACTAGAAAAGAAACTAGAGTCCATGGGCGCAGAAAATAATCACCAGAATTTGAGGGAGATAATGAATTACTACAAATACAATTCTGAAATTGATTTATTGCACGACATTGCTCTTGACTTAGTAAACTTAGATAAGCTAAACAAATTTACCGTTGAAAAGGGAAAGTTAAGACATCCACAAACTGTATTACATTCAAAAACAGATTTTGAAAAACTTCTAAAAGAGAAAGGTAAAACAGAAGAAATGTTGGTCATTGGTGAGGACATGGACCAATTTGATTACAAACTTTCACCTTGCTGCAACCCTATTCCCGGAGATGAAGTTTTTGGTTTTATAACTATTCACGATGGAATTAAAATCCACAAAACATCATGCCCTAATGCGGTTGAATTAATGTCAAATTACGCATACAGAATCGTAAAGGCAAGATGGACAGGACAACAAAAAATAGCATTCTTAGCGGGCATAAAAATTACCGGATTAGATGGAGTAGGTATCGTGAATAAAATCACTCAAATCATTTCAAGTGAGCTAAACGTAAACATGCGCTCTATAAGCTTTGACAGCAACGATGGAGTGTTTGAGGGTAACATTATGGTTTATGTTCATGACACTAATCACTTAACAAGTCTGTTACAAAAACTAAAAAGTGTAAACGGAGTAATTAGTGTTATTAGAATTGACCATCATTCTTAAATCTTGTTTAAAACTTTACACTCTTTTATCATTTTTTTAATTGAATGCGACTAATTTCTTTTAACTTTGCTTCCCGGTTACAAGAAATTTATGTCTTCTACAAAATATATATTTATAACCGGTGGAGTTACCTCTTCTTTAGGAAAAGGAATTATTGCTGCTTCGTTAGCTAAACTGCTACAATCCAGAGGCTTTACTACAACCATTCAAAAACTAGACCCTTACATTAATGTTGACCCGGGAACATTGAATCCATATGAACATGGAGAATGTTATGTCACCGATGATGGTGCAGAAACCGATTTGGATTTAGGTCATTATGAAAGATTTTTAAACGTTCCTACTTCTCAAGCTAATAACGTTACAACAGGAAGAATTTACCAATATGTAATTAACAAAGAAAGAGAAGGCGCTTTTTTAGGAAAAACCGTTCAGGTTATACCCCATATTACTGATGAAATTAAAAGAAGAATTCAGCTTCTTGGAAATACAGGAAAATATGACTTTGTAATTACCGAAATTGGCGGAACTGTTGGTGACATTGAGTCACTTCCCTACATAGAGGCGGTTAGACAATTAAAATGGGAATTAGGAAGCGGAAATAGCTTAACAATTCATTTAACATTAGTGCCGTTTTTAGCTGCCAGCGGTGAGCTTAAAACAAAACCTACTCAACATTCAGTAAAAGCACTTTTAGAGTCAGGGGTACAGCCGGATATTTTGGTATTAAGGACGTCAAAAAAATTAAACTCAGACATCAAAAGAAAAGTAGCGCTCTTTTGTAATATTGCCGAAGAAGCCGTTATTGAGGCTAGAGATGCTTCTTCTATCTATGAGGTTCCGGTGTTAATGAAAAAAGAGAAGTTAGATATTGTTACGCTCAATAAACTTAATATTACTTCATACGAAAAAGCAGAACTAAGTAATTGGAGAAACTTTTTAACTAAACTAAAAAAACCACCTTTTGAATGTACTATTGGTATCGTAGGGAAATATGTAGAATTAACTGATTCATACAAATCAATTGCTGAAGCTTTTGTACATGCCGGTGCAGCAAATGAGTGTAAGGTTAACATTAAGTGGATTCACTCTGAGCAACTTAATAGTGAAACAGTAGGTGAAATATTAGGAGGGCTAGATGGCGTATTGGTTGCTCCTGGTTTCGGAGAAAGAGGAATTGAAGGCAAAATTGCTGCAATTAAATTCGTAAGAGAAAATCAAATTCCATTTTTAGGAATATGCTTGGGTATGCAATGTGCGGTTATTGAATTTGCAAGAAATGTTTTACATCATAAAGATGCCCACTCATCTGAAATGAAGCCCGAGACTAAAAATCCGGTGATTTATTTGATGGAAGAACAAAAAAACGTAAGCAACAAAGGAGGCACAATGCGGTTAGGAGCTTATGCTTGTGAGATTAAAAAAGACACCTTAGCAAGTGAAATTTACAACAGAAAAGAAATTCAGGAAAGGCACCGTCATCGTTATGAATTTAATAATTCTTATAAAGCAGAGTTTGAGAAAAATGGAATGATTGCCTCAGGCATAAACCCCACCAATAATTTAGTTGAAATTGTAGAAATACCTAACCATCCTTGGTTTGTAGGCGTTCAGTTTCATCCCGAATATAAAAGCACGGTAGAAAACCCTCACCCTATTTTTGTAAGCTTTGTAAAAGCTACCGTAAAAGCAAAAGAGAAGGAATTAGCCTAATTATTTAATATTGTTAAAGTTCCTTTGTAGGCTTCCGTTCCAACTTCAATTACATACATATAAACTCCATCAGACACTTTATCTCCGGCTGTAGTTCTGCCATCCCAATCATTTCCCGAAATCCCCTCATATAAAAGCTGTCCCCATCTATTATAGACATAGATAGTGGCACATTGTTTCATATGGTCAGGTATTGGCAACTCAAATACATCATTCATTCCATCATTATTTGGAGTAATTACATTTGGAATAACCACATCAGGTAATCCCTTTAAGTTAACTTCCTGAAAAGCCGTATCAAAACAATAATCACTGGCATAGGCAAATAGTAAAATTTCGTACTGCTTGTTATAAGCAAAATAATTACTAGGAGATGCGTCAAATAATGTATCTCCATTAATCACCCACTTATAAGTTAAGGCATCTGTTGTTAGGTTAATTAAGTTAACCGTTTCTCCTTCACAATCTGAGTTTCTTAGTCCAAATTCAAATGCAGCGTTAGGTGTTGTTTTGAAAGTTAAATCTGTTATAATTAAACTATCACATCCACCGGAAGTCTGGAGTGTATCATAGTAAATTCCTGAATTCGTTTGATAATTTCCCTGAGCAAAAATACTGTCTCCTTCACATAAATCTGCCGATATAGAAATTGAAGGAACCGGTTTAACTAACAAATTACTGATAACAATACTATCACAACCATTCATAGCTTGCAAGGTGTCATAATACGTTCCTGAGTTGTTTTGATAACTTCCTTCTAAAAACAAACTATCACCACTACAAATACTATAATTATTTGAAACAGATGCTTGAGGTAATACAGAAAGATTAAAAACCAAAACACTATCGCAACCCATTGAGTTTTGTAAAGTATCATAATACAATCCTGAATTACTGTAATAGTTATTACTAAACAAAATACTATCTCCTTGGCAAATAGATGCAACTGAACTGTCGTTGTAAACAGGAAGTACTGATAAATTAGTTGTAAGAATACTATCGCAACCGGTAAAAGCTTGAAGAGTATCAGCGTATGCTCCAGGACTTGACTGGTAACTTCCACTAAGAAAGACGCTATCTCCTTGACATATAGAAACTGAAGTTGAGTTTAGTATAATATTATCAACTTTTAAAGAAGTTGTTATTACGCTATCACAACCATTCGCAGCCTGTAAGGTATCTGAATAACTTCCTGAGTTTGTTTGATATGCACCTCCTAAAAATATACTATCTCCCTGGCAAATACTAGCATTTGCAGTAATTGATTTGTTTGGTTGAACATTTAGAGTAAGTGATATTATACTATCACAACCATTTGAAGCTAAAACAGTATCAGTATACAAGCCTGACGAGTTTAAGTAAATACTTCCAAACAGTAAGCTATCTCCTTGACATATATTACTTGAAAAACTACTTTGAGGAATTGGTTTAATTGAAAGTGATGTTGTAATAACACTGTCGCAACCATTTGAGGCTTGAATGGTATCGGTATAATTTCCGGCACTTGTTTGATATGCACCTCCAACAAACAAGCTATCACCCTGACATATATTTGCGGAAGCGCTGCTAGACATTATAGGTAAAATACTTAGACTCGTAGATACTATGCTATCGCAACCATACCTTCCCACTAATGAGTCTACATAAACTCCTGCTGATGTTTGGTAGGAGCCTCCTAATAAAATACTGTCTCCCTGACAAAGATTAGCTGTAGCGTTTACATTAATTGGTTGACCAAGAGAATCTATTCTCACATTAATGTTTGTATCACATCCAAAAGCTGTATTGGTAACTTTTACGGTATAAGTTCCCGGAGACAAGCCTGTTGCTATAGGTGTTGTTTGAGCAAAAGGATCATTCCATAAATAGGTGAAATGAGTTCCGCAATCAGGAATTACGCCTGCAATTCCTGAATTAATTCCATTATTACAAACATCTATATCACTTGTATCTCTAAAATTAAATGGCGGGCAATTTACTGGCGGTGTAGAACCGCAGTTATTAGAATTACAGTCAATAACCGGGCAGATGTATATTTCTCCGCAAGTATGAGATGTATTAAGGTTTACACAAATGGTAATAATAGAATCTGAAGCACAGCCTCCACCATAAAGCATAGCAGTTCCTGATAATTGGGTACAGCTCATATTATAAGTTGAAAAACCTGTTACTGCCGGATGACCTGTAGCCGTTCCACTACAACTTGTAGCATTAGTTCCTACAGAAACTTTTGTAGCTCCCACAGAACAACTATCTGAAATGAAAAAATTCACATTAATTGTTCCACTAGGTGGATATACATATTCAAAACAAACTGTTGTCGGCATTGAAGGACCGACACTTATCGCATAGCAATAACCTCTTGCCTGAGCCGTATCATAAGTAATTGGCAAATTAGGGTCGTTAAAAAAACTTCCTATGGTATTTGGGCATTTCCATGTCTGACCTGCTCCACAATCGTAAGGACAATTTATAGCATTTTCACCGGGTTCACAAATACCATTGCCACAACATTGTGATTGAGCAATATTGTATATTAAACCGAAAAGAAGTAGTAGTAGAAATCTTTGCATAATCTTAGGTTTAAATAAATTTTGCTGAACCTTTTCCATACTTAAATGGATTAGGATTGATAAAAATTAATGAAACTTCAAATCCCCCATTTCCTCTTGATACATTTTGTAAATCAGAAATATTATAGTCGTAGCTAAATACCAATTGCCAATTAGCAATTTCATAACTAAGAGATGGAATAATTGCATCTTTATATCTTAAATAAGCTCCTACCGAAACAGCCGATTCTTTAAAAAACCCGGTGTATTTAGACTCTTCTTTGATACGATATCTGAACATACCTCCAGCCATAATTTCGGTATTAGGTCCTTGAAATTGAACCAATAAACTTGGAACAACTGAATAATGAGAATTAGAAATACCTATATTAACTTTAGAATATATATTTAAGTTTCTGTATAAGTTCTCTTGTTGGAAATATTTTAAATCAGGCTTTAAAATATGGTTTAAGCTTGCACCAACAATAGCATAAAACTCATCATTTGAGCTAATGGTTGACTGAGATTTTCCGTACACCCAAGAAACTCCTGTTCCCATATCAAAGAAATTAAAAGGAGAACCATAATTTGTTAACTCGCCTGAAGAAAGAGATGAATTATATCCGGTACCATCGTATTGTGCATCCCAAATCATTTTAGAATTGTCTAGGCTTCTTTGTTCAAATGCTCCTCTAACTCCTACTATTAGTTTTTGATTATTATTTATTTTCAAAATTCCGCTTACTAATCCTGAAGCACTTGTAATTCCAAAGTCTAAATCTCCGGCTACATCTTTGTAGATAAAAGCACCTACCCCAAATTGAAAGTTTTTACTGTTTTTGTTTCTAATACGAGTGTCAAAAGATAGTGAGTACGTTTTAAAAGGACTGGCAACACTTGCCCACTGATTTCTGTAATTAACTATTCCCCTTTGATCTCCATTAAAAACTCCTGTTAACGCAGGATTTATATATGTAGGAATATGATCAAATCTTGAAAAGTGAGCATCTTGAGCCTGTATGGTAATACATGAAATTACCATAAGAACCATTAGTATTTTAACTCTTTTCATATTCATTAGTTTTATTTAATTAATGTTATGTTTCCGTGCTTATTAATTACTTCACCGGTAACCATAGTTGCAGTTAGGTAATACACAAAAACTCCTGGATTCATTTTTTCACCTTTATAAAATCCATCCCATCCGCTCTTTAAATCAGTTGATTCAAAAACCTTTTCGCCCCACCTACTGAAAACAGCTAAGTTAATTTCTTGTATGCCGTTACCTCTTATAAAGAAAATGTCATTGTTTCCGTCTCCGTTTGGTGAAAACACATTTGGAATAAATAGGTTAACGGTTTCATCTATTGTGATTGAAACTTGGTCTGAATCACTACAGCCATTAGCATCGGTAACAACCAATGTGTAAATAATAGAGTTATTATTTGTTGCTGTTGGCGATTGACAAGACTGACAATTTAATCCCGTTGATGGATACCACACATATGTAGTTCCTCCAGAACCGTTTAATTGAACCGGTACGTTTATTCCAACAGTAGTATCATTTCCTGCAAAGGCAGTAGGTTTAGGTGCAACCGTTAAACTTGTTTGAACAATACTATCACAGCCATTTGATGTTTGATAACTATCATAATATGTGCCTGAAGAAGTTTGATAACCTCCACCAACAAACAAACTATCGCCTTCACAAATAACCCGATTAGATTGTATATTAAATGTATCATTAAAATTAATAATGGTAAGAGCTATACTATCACAGCCATTTGATGCACTCAAATATTGGGCAACACTATCCGATTGGTAATAATATGTGCCCGAAACTAATATACTATCTCCTTTGCAGGCACTTACGTTGGTAGATGAATAAACAGGTTGTATAACACTCAAGTTTGTAATTATTACACTATCGCAACCTGAAACTGCTCCTCCAACTATTGTGTCAGAATATGTCCCTTGATTAGATTGGTATGCCCCTCCAACAAAAAGACTATCACCCTGACAAATAGATGTACTAGTATTATTTACAACCGCATTACCAACAAACAATGAAATGCTAGAAATACTATCACAACCATTTGAACCATTAAAAGTAGCTGAATACACGCCTGTTGTATTTTGACTAACTCCATGTATTATTACCGACTGACCTGTACATATATAAATGCTATCGGCAGTATTAATAGTTGGAATTACCGATAAGGTTACTTTTGATATACTATCACAACCATTTGCAGCAGCAAAAGTTTGAGAATAAGTGCCTGCTAATTTTTGATATACTCCATGAATTAAAATAGAATCACCTGAGCAAATTGACGTCTGAGAACTGTCTGAACTATTTGGATTTACCGTGACGGTTACTGTTGTAGAATCAGCATTTGTTCCATCATTGGCAACAACTTTATAAGTGGTAGTAACATTAGGACAAACATTATGAGGCCCGGCACCTGAGCCTATATTTGGAGTCCAGGCATATGTAACCGGACCCACCGCACCTGAAGAAGATGCCAAGAGATTTACACAGTTTCCGTCACAGATTGTTGTATCTTGATTTAAAGAAACAGTTAAACTAGTATTACACGGTGAAATAGGAACAACGGTAACAAATGTATCTGCCACTCCGCCTACATAAGAAATTACCTGAACATTATAATTTCCTGCAGCACTAAAAATGTGATAAGGATTAAACAATGTTGAAGTATTTCCGGGCAGACCAAGAGGGTCGTTAAAATTCCATTTTACAGAGTCAACAGTTCCACAATATTCAAGAGTAAAAAAAGTAGTGTCGTTTAAACAAGTGTCTTTAAATGTATAAAATACCTCACATGGAAATTCAAAAAATGATTGAACAAAGTTTGGAAATCTTTGACCAAGATTACCGCTAGTTAAGTTAAAAGCATTAGTATTATAACCACAAGCGGTTCCTGCTAAATTTGGATTTTGAATTATACCAACTTGAGTACCACCAATAGCTACATAAATTTTACAGTCTGGCGCTAACTGTAAAGCATCAACTTGCCATGTGGAAGAAGTTAACTGCGTTTTCGAAGCTTTAATTGGAATTGTATCCGCTCCAACACCACTTCCTGTCCCTGCTTTTAAATCGTATTGAAACATGTGTGAGCCGGCTGCATAAAGTTTGGAACAGTCAGGTGAAAATTCTAAATTAAATCCGGGAGTTCCGCAGTCACTCCATCTGTATGTAATTACTCCTGTTGCATTATTAAAGCCATACATTGTAAGGTTTGCATTCCAGTTAGGCTGTGGAGGAGAACCACCGGAACAACCTGCCTGAGAAACTAGCATTGTACCGTCAGGTGATAATTTTGCGCCCAACGAATTGTTAGGTCTGGCTCCCGGACCAGTAACTGAAATTACAGGAGCGCTAACTCCATTTGCGGTAACTTCGTAGGCATACCATTTACTGCTTGACTTTTCTTGAGCTACAACCCAATATCCATTTCCGGCTGCATTTCTAACGGCAGTTAACTTTTCTTCATTTGGAACAAATAGTAATGTGTTTTTTGTAGCCGGTAATACGTCACCTAGACCACTGTTTAATGTCATATCCACTTCACTATATCTAACTCCAACCGTACCGTTACTCTCAATTGATGTTCCTGCCGTAAAAATGTAGTATTTGTTTGCATTAGCTGGATTTGGAATAATAACAGCCGATTGAACCGTTGATTGACTTCCCATTAAACCAGTTCCATTTGGCATTACAGTATGATTTCTGTCCCAAACACTTACACCATCTGTGTACATTAATAAATTTCCATTTATATCAGAAATAGATGCTGAACCTTCAAAGCTATTCATTTGACTACCGCTTAATGACTGAGGGCTGCATGTAGTAAAATCTACATAAGCTCTATTTGCAAAAAGCCAGTGATTTGCCCGTTTCTTCTCATTAATTTGAGCAGAACCAAATAAAGTTAAAGCAATAAATGTTAAAGAAAGAAGTGTTCTCATAGTATCTTATATTATAAAGATGTTATGAGCAAACTTATTCAGAGAAACACTCTGATAAAAGCAAAATTTACATTATAATTACTTTTATAGAGGGTATTTTATTCCTTTTTTTAAGAAATAAAGCTTGTTTAAAACGTAATTTATGAAGAAATGTATTTTGATGTAAATTTTTCAAACCCAAGCAATGAATATTCGTTTAACAATTCACCTATTTTCAATGAAGAAGTTTCACTCTTTATCCAAGCTAATATATTGAAGTTATCTAGGAAATAGTATTCTGATGACTTTTTTAAAACTCCTGCCAAAGAGTTAAGTTCTTCAATAGTAAAAGCCTTATTTTCTTCGATAAGTAATTTACTATAAAAATTCAAAAACCACTTCTCTAAATTGTAAATTTTATTATTTATAGATAAATAATGTTTATACGACCTCAAAAAACCATCTAAATTTCCGGTTTTATCAAGTTTGAAAAGAATCATCAGATTCATTAGTCTTCCAAATCTGTATACATCTGAACGAAATAATTTATCACCACCTTCAAGAACTATGTTATTATATTTCAATGCTAATTTATACTCCTTAATATAGAAGGCAAGAGAACAAACATTTGAGGATATTACCCGCTTAAATAGTGGCGTTATTTTATTTCCATAGTTTTTGAATCCTGCTTCAATTTCAGGAATCATTTTTGAAGCTTCATTTAACTTTCCTGTATTCATCAAAACATCAAGATAGTTACAAGAAACATATTCAAATATTTTAATTTTAATTTGCTCTGAATTAGGTATTACTTCTTTTAATTTTTTAAAGTAATCATTTGCTTTGTCAAATTGCTGAAGCCGGGCGCAGCTTAACGCATAATTATTTAATAACGTAATATAATTATATTGATCAGTCTCCTTCCGCTTAGGATAGGCTTCATAAAGCTCTACATTTTGGTAGATATACCTTTGCATTTTTTTTGCATCACTCATATACTGATAAAAATTTGCCGAAATACTATTAAAATCCTTTTTCGACATAAATGAAGTTGCAAAAGAATAATCACTCATAAGGGGATTATCCATAATTTCATTAAGTAATTTTTCAGTTTTTTTAGTTCCTGTACTACCTACTTGTTTAATAATTTCAAATACCTTGTTCCCTATTTTACTATACTCTGCTTCAAGTTTAAGTTTATTAATAGCTGTTTCCCTTAAAGCGTACAATTCGCTTATTCTCTTTTTGCTCTTTTTATCTTCAAAAATCTTAAGGGCATTGATGTACCAGTTAATAATTTCTATCTTAAATTGTTGACTATCTATTTCTTCTGCTTGTTTTAAACACTTGGCGGCTTCTTGTACACATTGTTTGTATAACGCTTTTTCATAAAGAAGCTCAACCCTATTAATATTTTTTCTAATCATTATATTAAAAGAATTGGAAGCCCTGTAATTCTCTAAAGCGTCTAGTATTATTTGATATAAATAGTTTTTTAATCGGGAGGGGTGTTTTGTAAACTTTATTTTTTTTTCAAGTTCCGGACCGGATTTATGAGGGTTTTTAGCAATTAAGTCAAACAACTTCAACGAAAGTTGATTTTCTTTTCCAATATGTTTTGAGACAAAATATTTAAAATACCTTTTTTCAGAACTGGATAAAGAATGTACTAATTCAAACAAGTTATTTGATATGGTCTTCCCCAAAAGCTTACTTTAATGATGTTTTACCAAATATAGCCTTTTCTCAAAAAAAACCACCCACTTAAGCCTTTGTTGATACCTATACTACATTTTTTTGTGAAAATTCATGATTAACTATTAAATTCACACCCTAATTAAATTGTACTGACATGAATAAAGAGACACTAAGTAAGTTTATTTTCCCCACTATATTATTGGTAATAGGTATAGGAATATTGATTGCTGCCGCATCAACAGGACAAGATACAGGTGTCTATATTGGAAGTGCAACATTAATTATAGCAGGCGTAATAAGCCTTCTTTATAGTTTAGAAGTTATTTCTATGCTTCTTCAAAAAATTCTATTTGTATTTACGCTATTTGTAGCTGGCGGTGTAGCCGTTATGAATTACATGGTTATTGATGAGAAAATAAATTTTGAAAAAGAGGTAAAAAGAAGACAGGCAGTTGTAGTAGAAAGGCTTAAGCTTATCAGAGCTGCAGAGATAGGCTTTAAAGATGAAAAAGGTAGATACGCTGCAAATTTTGATGAGTTAATTAAGTTTTACGAAACTGATTCTGTTACTGTTATTAGGGCAGAAGGAACATTGCCTGACACAATTGCCACAGAAGCAGAAGCAATTGCACTTAATCTTCCTGGTTTTGTGAGAGATACGTCTAGAGTGCCGGCAATGCAAAAAGTGTTTCCAAACGGAATTGACATTAAAGAAATACAGTTTATTCCTTTTAGTGATAACCAGAAGTTTAAGTTAGATGCCGGACAGGTTGAACGAAACACAGTTCAAGTTCCTGTTTTTGAGGCATTTGCTAAATTTGAATATATCTATAATGGACTGGAAACTAAAAACTACAACATAAACTTAGAAGAAGGCCTTAGAGTAGGTTCAATGACTGAACCGACCACCAGTGGTAACTGGGAATAATATTAAATTTCATTCATTTGCCTGACTTGGCAATTTCATATAAAGATTCTTCGCTGCATGAAAACAACATGCAGCATTCTTTTTTGGTGTTTGCCTTAACTAACCATTCTCTTAAAGCAGCTATTATTGAAAAAAAGAATAACAGAGTAATATTTTATCAAGAGTATAATAATTTTAACTCCACTGACTTTACATCAATTATAAACTCCGAAAAGCTTTATCAGTCAAAATTCTTACAAACTTACCTTTCGCTCAGCAGTTCAAAGCATACACTTGTACCTAAACAGTTTTTTAGTCAAGAAAATCAAAACACCTATTTAGAGTTTAATAATTCAAGAAAAGAAACAACAACTATAAGTAACGACTATATTCCCACAATAAATGCTTTTAACGTATATGAAAATAGATTTGCATTGCTTAATACAATTTCTCTAAACAATATCACGACAATGCATCAAAATAGCTTTTTTCTTAATTTTTGTCATCTAACTTCAAAGCTTCACAAATCAACTAGCATCTTTATCTCATTGGATAAAGAGTTCTTTACTTTAGTAATTTTCTCAAAAGAAAATGAACTTTTGTTAAGCAATAGTTTTGAGTATAAAAATGAAGAAGATATAGCCTATCACTTTTTCTTTTCGCTTGAAAAACTGGGGCTTAATGCAAATGAATGTGAAATAAATATTTATAAAAACGGGCAAAATGCAAAAAAACTAGTAACCATTATCGACCCATTTGTGAAAAAAATAGGAAATAATCCTAACCCGTTAAAACTTAACTTTTCTAAAGTTATTCCTCAAGAAATCATTCATAGCGAATATTTACTATTGACTCATCACTTATGCGCATAATCTCCGGAAAATTTAAAGGTAGAGTCATTTCAGCACCAAAAAATTTACCTACTCGTCCAACTACAGATTATGCAAAAGAAGGGCTATTTAATATTCTTCAGCATCAGTTTGAAATAGAAAACTCAACTGTTCTTGATCTTTTTTGTGGCACCGGAAACATTAGTTTTGAGTTTTTATCCAGAGAAGCTAGAGAAGTGATTTCAGTTGATATTAATCAAAATTGTGTAAAGTTTGTGATTGATGTCTCAAAGAAACTTAATCTCTCTAATCACAAAGTTATAAGAGATGATTCACTCAACTTTATAAAAAAAGCAAAAACAAAATTTGATATTATTTTTGCTGACCCACCGTATGCGCTCAAAAATATAGATGCCATTCCTAAGCTTATTTTTGATAATCATTTACTAAACACAAACGGACTTTTGATTGTTGAGCATGGAAAAGATACTGATTTGAGCCAAATTGCTAACTTTGACTCACACAGAAAGTATGGAAACGTAAATTTTAGTTTCTTTTTAAACAAACCAAATGAGTGAAAAAATAGCCATATTCCCAGGTTCTTTTGACCCAGTTACCATTGGTCATCATTCAATAGTGATGAATTCACTTGATTTATTTGACAAAGTTTATGTAGCACTTGGCTCTAATAGTCAAAAAAAATATCTTTTCTCTGAAAGTCAACGCCTAAAAATGATTAAAGAAGCTTTTAATCACCCAAAAATTGAGTGTCTCAGCTATGAAGGCTTGACAATAGATTTATGTAAAAAGCTTAATGCACACTTTATTTTAAGAGGCCTTAGAAATTTTCATGACTTTAAATATGAGCAAGATATAGCTCACATGAATAGCGCCATGAATAATAGCGTGCAGACAATATTTATGCTTTGCGAGCCAAAGTATATTGCCATTAACTCTTCAATCGTTAGAGAAATAATTAAAAATAATGGTGATGTAAAACAATTTTTACCTCCCAATACAATTTTACCTAAGTTTTAACAGTTTTTATATACATGAAAAATATCTTTCTTGTATTACTTGCATTTTTTTCTTGTCATCTATATGCCGGAAAAGTGGTGTTAAAAGGACAAGCTAAAAACTTTGCCAATAAAACTATTGGAGTTTACCACTATACAGATTTTGTAACTTTTAGAGAAAAAAAGCTAATATCTAAGCCTGTTTCACAAAACGAAATATTTGAAATTGAATTTGATACAGATGATATTTTATTAATAAAACTTAAAATAGAAGATAAAACAACTACCTTTTACTCTGAGCCCGGAAAGGTATATCAATTAGACTTAAGCTATAGTGAAGACAATAACTCATCAAAAGTTTACAATAAAGAACTCGATGTAAAATTTAAGTATGCTCAACCAACAGACTTAAATGAATTAATGATTGCGTTTAATATTGATTACCTAACTTTTATTGAGGAAAAAAGCATTTACTTTTTAAAGCAACAAATCAAAAGTCATATTAAAGACTTTGAAAAGGAAATGATAGAAAAGTATAAACCATTTTTACAAAATGAGTTCTTTAAAACATTTTTGACATACAGCTTGGCTAACCTTAAAGATGCAGCCAATGCCGGCAAAAAAGACTTGTACGATGAGTTTTTAGCTAACAGTAAAATTTTTTATAATAACTATGAGTACATGAATTTCTTTAATCAATACTTTCATCATTCATTTAAAGAACTTTGCCTTCAAAAAAAATCGACAGAACTCAGAAAAACAATAAATACTTCTTTGGACGTACCCAAAATAAAAAACCTTATAAAAGAGGGAAATCAAAAATTTAAAAGAGATAGTTTACTTGAATTATACTTGCTTTTTAGCTTAAACGAAGTTATTCCTGATGCTTATTTTGACAAGCAAAATCTATTAAATATTACCAATAAAATATTTGAAAACACCTCTATTAACTACCATAGAATAATAGCATATAACATTATTTCAAAGTATACCAATGTTGCTGAAAATTCAGCTGCACCTAACTTTACACTAATTGACAAAAATGGAGAGAAAAAAAGTTTAGAAGCTTACTCCGGAAAATATGTTTACCTCAATTTTTGGGCTAGCTGGAGTATACCAAGCTTAAAAGAATTGAAGTTAATGCAAAAGCTACATAAGAATTATGGTGAAGATATTGCTTTTGTGAGTATCAACTGTGATGCTGATATAAAAAATATGATTGAAGTTCAAAGAAAGTATAATTATGATTGGGACTTCTTACATCTAGGCGAAAATTATGAAGTCCTTGAAAGTTATCGGGCTAAAATAATGCCTACCTATGTTTTTCTGGATCCAAATGGAAAGATAATGTATTCCCCAGCTGAAAGACCATCCGGTGATGTCGAAAGACAGATATACAACATAATGAGTGTTTTATATCCAAAGAAAAAATTTAAGATTGGGCAGAAATAACATCTTTAATTAACGGATATGTGTTTTCTAAAATATCTTCTAAACTTTCACTATTAACCCACTTTATTTTTGTTATATCTTCTTCTACTTGAGGCTTTAGGTTGTCTTCTTGCTTAGAACTCATATTATACCAATACGTTTCTTTTAAAATCGGAATGCCGCTTTGAAAATAAATATGGTAAGTGATACAACCATCTGAAACAAGCTTTAAATCAGTTATACCACACTCCTCTTCAACTTCCCTTAATGCAGCTTGCTCTGTAGTTTCTCCGGCATCAACTTTTCCTTTTGGTAAATCCCACTTTTCTTTTCTAAAAATAAACAATATATCATTCTGCTTTTTGACAACACCTCCTGCAGCTTTAATCAGCTTAAAATAGCTTTTAAATAAATTCTTATCAGCATCTAAATACAAAACAGAAGTTAATTGGTCTGAAAAAAAATCATCTAATGTCTGTTTTAACTCATCCATATTATTACATCTGATTTGAAGAAAGTCTCCCTTAATCTTTATTGCATCAGAAAAGTTAAAATTATTAAGTATTATCCTTTTTTCTTCGTAATATATTTTCATTTTATTCTCACTTAAATAATATATTTGCGTAATGATTCGTAATAAAGAAACTGCTCATCAACTAGCTTCTCATCTTTTGCAAATTAAAGCAATAAAACTACAACCAAACAACCCATTTGTTTGGGCATCTGGATGGAAGTCTCCTATATACTGTGATAACAGAAAAACTTTATCGTATCCTGCCGTAAGAAACTTCATTAGGCAAAACCTCACAGGCATTGTACGAGAAGAATTTGAAAATGTTAACATTATTGTAGGTGTTGCTACCGGAGGGATTGCTCATGGTGTGTTAATAGCTCAAGAGTTAGGGCTACCTTTTGCTTATGTTAGAAGCTCAGCAAAAGAGCATGGTATGCAAAATATGATTGAAGGTGAAATTACTGAAGGTCAAAAAGTGGTGGTTGTAGAAGATTTAGTTTCAACCGGACAAAGTAGCTTAAAAGCAGTTGAAGCATTAAAAGAGAAAAATGTGACTGTTTTAGGAATGGTTTCTATTTTTGATTATGGTTTTGAGCTGGCCAAAGAAAATTTTTCAAAGGCAAAATGTAAACTAATCAGTCTTTCCGATTATGACCATTTAATTGAAAAAGCATTAAAAGAAAAATACATTCAAAAATCAGAAATAGAATCTTTATCGGCTTGGAGAATTAATCCTGCTGAATGGAAGAAATAATTTTATAAGCATGATAATTGAGTCTGAAAAAGTAATAGTAGAAAAGCCGATAGTTGAAGTATTTAGCTTTTTATCTGATTTAAATAATCTGGAAAGCTTAATGCCTAAAGACAAAATAAGCGACTGGAAATCTGACGAAAATACTTGTAGCTTTACTATTCAGGGAATGGCTCAAATTGGAATGAAGAAGGTTAATTCAACTCCAAATACATTAATTAATATTATTTCAAATGGAAAAAATCCTTTTGAATTTAAGTTAGATGTTCATTTAAAATCAATTACAGAAAGCTCTACAGAGGGTTTTTTAAAGTTTGATGGGGATGTAAACCCTTTTATGAAAATGATGATTGAAAAGCCTTTATCTAACTTCTTTAACCATTTAGCTAAGCAATTAAGAGATACATTAAGTTAAATTACCAACCTCAACTTATACACATTAAAAAAGGGATTCAGATGAATCCCTTTTTAATGGAAATAAAGATTGTTTTTTACTTTGAAATAATTAGTTTGCCAGTATTGGATATTGTATTTTCACCTATTAAAGTGTAATAATAAGTTCCTGCTACTAATTCAGAAATATTCATCAAATGACTGCTTCCATTAACAACTTCTGTTCTCACTACTTTTCCAGAAACATCAATCAAATTTAAAACAGTATTAGGTTCAACATTACTAAACTTAAAAGTAACCACATCTTTTGAAGGATTAGGAAAAGCCGACACTCTTGATTCTTTGGCTAATTCATTAATACCAACGTTAGGATCTAAAGTAACATGAAGCCATATATTCCAGTTTTGAGTATACGATCGGCTATCTCCAGCATTAAAACTACCACTTTGGTCACAGTCATAATAAATATCTGCACCTGTTGAAGTAGGTAATAATCCATAAGAAGCAAACTGATGAGTCGCGCCATAACTATTACTTCTATTTCCAAAAAAATCAGAAGCGTAAGCCACATAAGAACAGTTACCACTAGGGCTTCCAGCATGGTGAAAACCAGCCAATAGACCAAAGGTATCTACTTTTGCTCCATCATATTCCATTAAAATACCAAATCTCTGTGTGCTTGCCATAGAAAGTCCAGGAGCATCAGAAATAAGAGCAGAAGTTAAATAGTTACCAGAAGAGGAAAGACTCACATTAGTATAAATTTCCTTAGAGTAAAGAACATTTGTGGGTTGAGGATAACCTGATCCGTTTAGTGCTATAACTTTAAATCTAATAGTATCGTCAATCCCTGAATTATTCTCATGTCCAATAACCGCAAAAATTGAATCTATTCTGATGGTTGTATAGTCAACACCAGGTACATAAGTTGTAAACGTTCCAGCGTCATAAATACTATCAAAAGCAACAACAGCATTAATTCTAGAAGTAGAATCAGTAGTATTCATTCTCCATATAAACCTTTGATATTGGTTTGTTCCACCATAATTTTGATCTTCTGCAAAATCATAGTCAATATATAGTTGGTTAAAGGCCTTTACAGTAGAATGGCTTTTCTTTATGTAACTATCAGGTATTTCACCCTGACTAGCAGAAGGGATTGTTTGAGCATTCAAACCAATCGCAACAGAAGCAGCAATTGCTAACGAGTAGATTTTTTTCATATTATTTATTTTTAAGTTTAACAAGACCCCAAATTTAAGAATTTTTTTTTAAATAAATATTTTTTTTTGTTTTAATCTTAAGCTATTGACTCATATTCCTCAATTGCAGGGCATGTGCATATTAAGTTTCTATCGCCATAAGCATCGTCAACCCTAGAGCTTCCGGGCCAAATTTTAGCGTCTTTAACCCATGGTAAAGGAAATGCCGCAGTTTCTCTATCATATTTGTGCTCCCAGTTATTTGAAACTACTTCTACTACGGTATGTGGTGCCTTTTTAAGAGGGTTGTCTTCTTTATCTAACTTTCCGTCAACTATTGACTGAATCTCAGCTCTAATGCTCAATAATGCTTCTGCAAACCTATCAAGCTCAGCTTTACTTTCACTTTCGGTAGGCTCTATCATTAATGTGCCTGCAACAGGAAAAGACACTGTTGGAGCATGAAAACCATAATCCATAAGCCTTTTTGCTATATCAACTACCTCAACACCTGACTCTTGCTTAAAGTTTCTACACTCTAATATCATTTCATGAGCAACTCTATTGTTTTCGTTTGAATATAAAGTGTCATATCTTGTATTCAATAAAGCTTTTAGATAATTTGCATTTAAAATAGCCATTTGTGTAGACTTTGTTAACCCCCCTTCCCCTAGCATTTTTATATATCCGTATGAAATTAAAAGAATTAATGAGCTGCCCCAAGGAGCTGCAGAAACAGCATCAATAGCTTTTTCTCCTCCAACTTGCACTAATGGGTTTCCAGGTAAGTAAGGCATCAGGGCTTCAGTAACACCAATCGGCCCCATTCCAGGTCCACCACCACCATGAGGTATAGCAAAAGTTTTATGAAGGTTTAAGTGACATACATCAGCACCAATATTTGCAGGATTTGTTAATCCAACTTGAGCGTTCATATTTGCTCCATCCATATATACTAATCCGCCATTTTGATGAATAATATCCGTCACCTCCATAATAGACTCTTCAAAAACACCATGTGTTGAAGGATAAGTAACCATTAAGCCTGCTAGGTTACTTGAATGTAGTTCTGCTTTTTGTTTTAAGTCAAGGACATCTATATTCCCATTGTCATCACATTTAACAACCACCACTTCCATTCCCGCCATAACGGCACTTGCAGGGTTTGTACCATGAGCAGAAGAAGGAATTAAAATTTTTGTTCTGTTTTTATTTCCATGGTCATGATGATATGCTCTAATTACCATAAGTCCGGCATATTCACCTTGAGCACCTGAGTTTGGCTGCAATGACATTGCTGCAAAACCGGTTATCTCACAAAGATATTTCTCAAGATTTTTAATCATCTCTAAATATCCTTTTGTTTGGGAAGAAGGAGCATAAGGGTGAATAGCGCCAAATTCCGGCCAGCTAAGTGGCATTAACTCTGAAGCAGCATTTAGTTTCATTGTACATGAACCCAAGGCAATCATGGAATGTACTAAAGAAATATCTTTGTTTTCAAGCTTTTTTATATACCTCATCATTTCCGTCTCTGAACGATAGGTATTAAAAATAGGGTGAGTTAGGTAAGATGAATTTCTAATTAAAGATTTTGGCAATACGCTATCATCTTTAATTTCTTCTAACTGAGCAAGTGATTTAGACTGTGCTGAAGCAAAAAGAGCCAACAATAAATTAACGTCCTTTAGTCCTACCGTTTCATCAAAGCTAACACATATTGCATTATCTAAATATCTTAGGTTAATTTCGGCAGCTTGTGCCAAATCCTGAACTCTTTCTATTTGCTCTTCAGACAATTCAACTTTTACTGTATCAAAAAAGTTTTCGGTAGTAACATTGTAACCTAAACCAACTAATCCTTTTTTAAGTGCAATAGTTTTTTGGTGAATTTTTGTTGCAATTTTCTTAATTCCATCCGGGCCATGATATACCGCATACATTCCTGCCATTACAGCCAATAAAACCTGAGCTGTACAGATATTTGAAGTTGCTTTATCTCTTTTGATGTGTTGTTCTCTTGTTTGTAAAGCCATTCTTAATGACTGTTCGCCCGTTCTGCTTTGAGTAACCCCAATTATTCTACCCGGAATACTTCTTTTATATTCTTCTTTAGTAGCAAAATAAGCAGCATGAGGTCCTCCAAAACCCATTGGAATTCCAAATCGTTGAGTCGTTCCTACTACAGCATCTGCTCCCCATTCTCCGGGAGGAGTTAAAACTGCTAAGCTCATAATATCGGCAGCAACTACAACTTTAATTCCTTTTCCATTACATTCTTTCACTAAACCTGAATAATCATAAACATCACCATATTGAGCAGGATATTGTAACACACATCCAAATACTTTATCCGTTAACTCAAATGATGAATGCTTTTGGATAATCAACTCTATTGCTAATGCCTCAGCTCTTGTTTTCAGAATTGAAATGGTTTGAGGAAAACAATCTTCTGAAACTAAAAACTGATTAGCCCCATTGTTTTTTTGATCTTTTGTCCTATCTCCAAAAAACATTAGCATTGCCTCAGCTGCTGCCGTTCCTTCATCAAGTAATGACGCATTTGCTAATTCCATACCGGTTAGGTCTGCAACCATTGTCTGAAAATTTAACAATGCCTCTAGCCTACCCTGAGCAATTTCAGCTTGATAAGGAGTATAAGCCGTGTACCAACCCGGATTCTCAAAAATATTTCTTAAAATAACAGATGGAGTTATCGTTCCGTAATAACCCAATCCAAGGTATGATTTAAAAACTTTGTTTTTTTGAGCAACATCCCAAATGTGTTTTAAATACTCTTGTTCATCCATAGGAGCCGGTAACTCCAATGACTTCTTAAGTCTAATTCTTGGAGGAATTGTTTGATTAATTAACTCATCTACTGAGCTAACACCAACTGTTTTCAACATCTCTGCCACTTCTTCTTCTCTTGGTCCAATGTGGCGTGAAGCAAAATCGCTTAAACTCATTCTATAAAATTTTAGGGGGCAAATATAACTACAATTAATGACTGCAAAAAGCCTACTTCTTTAATGTTTTATAAATTCATGATAAATCTCAATTCTAATATTTAATTGCTTTTTTGTTACTTTCGGCAAACTTTTATTTTTTATCATGCAATCCTTTGAAAATTCACCAGAATTTGCCGCCAAGCAAGACCAAGCAGACCCTTTAAACAACTATAGAAGCGAATTTGTTTTTCCACAACATGAAGGAAAAAATTGTATTTATTTTACAGGCAATTCTCTTGGCCTAATGCCAAAATCAGCAAAAGATGCCGTACTGCTTGAACTTGAAGATTGGGGTAAATACGGTGTTGAAGGGCATTTTAACTCTACACACCCATGGTTTTCATACCATGAAATGTTTAAACAACCGTTAGCTAACTTGGTTGGTGCAAAACCTTTAGAGGTAAATGCGATGAACGGCTTATCTGCCAATCTTCATTTTTTGTTGATTTCGATGTATCGACCCACTAAAGAAAGATATAAAATTATTTGCGAAGCAAAAGCTTTTCCTTCTGACCACTACATATTACAGAGTCATGCTAAGTTACATGGTTTTAATCCAAAAGATGCAATTATTGAAATTTCTCCAAGAGAAGGAGAGCATACCATTAGACATGAAGATGTTATTCAAACAATTCAAGAACATTCTGATTCGTTAGCTGTTATAATGATTGGAGGCGTAAATTACTATACAGGTCAGGTTTTTGATATGAAGTCAATCACAGAAGAAGGACATAAAAAAGGCGCAATAGTTGGTTTTGATTTGGCGCACGCAATTGGAAATGTGGAACTAAAATTAAACGAATGGAAAGTAGATTTTGCCGCATGGTGTAGCTACAAATATTTAAACTCAGGCCCGGGAAGTGTTGGTGGTATTTACGTTAACGAAAAATGGGCAAACAGCCCTGAATTACCAAGATTAGCAGGTTGGTGGGGATATCCGGCAAAAACAAGATTTCAAATGTTGCCTGATTTTATTCCTGCAGAGGGCGCTGACGGCTGGCAACTAAGCAATGCGCCTGTATTGGCAATGGCAGCTCATAAAGCTTCATTAGATATTTTTGAAAAAGCAGGTATTCAAAACTTAATTCAAAAATCTAAACTCCTAACTTCTTACTTGGAGTTTATTATTGATGATGTTACTAAACATCATGAAAACTGTTCGTTTGAAATCATCACACCCAAGTACTGGAGAGGTGCTCAGCTTTCTATTTTAACACATGGAACAGGGAAAGAATTGTATGACTTTATTACAAAAAAAGGAGTGGTGGCAGATTGGAGAGAGCCAAATGTAATTAGAATTGCTCCGGCTCCATTGTATAATAGTTTTGAAGATGTATATCAATTCGGGCAGATATTAAAACAAGCATTAGAAAATTAGTATGGAAAAAGAAAAAATTGTAATTGTTGGTGCAGGTTTAGTTGGCTCATTATTAGCTTCTGTTCTTGCAAAAAGAGGCTTTGAAGTAGAAGTGTATGAAAGAAGACCAGACATCAGAAAAGCTGAACTAATTGCCGGACGTTCAATTAATTTAGCGCTGTCTGACAGAGGCTGGAAAGCATTAAAATTAATAGGTATTGAAGATGAAATTAAGAGCATCTCTATACCTATGTACGGAAGAAAAATGCATGATTTGGAAGGTAATTTATCTTACCAACCTTATGGAGTAGATAATCAAGCTATTTATTCAGTTTCAAGAGGCGACCTAAACTTAAGGCTAATCAATTTTGCAGAGAAAAATTTTGGAGTAAAGTTTTTCTTTGACATGAAATGTACTGATATCAATTTAAAAGAAAATATTGCTCATTTTACCCATCAAAAAACAAAAGAAAAATCAAAGGTTAACGCCAGTAGAATTTTTGGAACTGATGGAGCCTTTTCAGCCGTTAGAAGCCGATTACAAAAAACAGATAGATTTAATTATTCACAGTTTTATTTAGAGCATGGATATAAAGAATTAGTAATTCCGGCAAATGAAGGCGGCTCTCACAAAATTGATAAAAATGCTTTGCATATATGGCCTAGAGGAAACTTTATGCTCATTGCATTAGCAAATTTAGATGGTAGTTTTACCGTTACACTTTTCTTCCCTTTTGAAGGAAAAACTTCTTTCAACTCTATTAAAACAAAAGAAGATGTATTGGCATTTTTCAAGGAAACATTTCCCGATGCCGTTCCAATTATGACTAATCTAACAGATGATTATTTTGAAAATCCTACCTCTTCTCTTGTAACTGTTAAATGCTCTCCCTGGAATTATGAAGACAAAGTTTTAGTAATTGGTGATGCGGCACATGCCATTGTTCCATTTTACGGACAAGGAATGAATTCTGGTTTTGAAGATGTTTTTCTCTTAGATAAAATGATTGGAGATTTAAATAATGATTGGAGCAAAATCATTCCGGAGTTTGCAAAATCCAGAAAGCCGGATGGAGATGCCATTGCAGATTTAGCTATTCAAAATTTCATTGAAATGAGAGATTTGGTGGCTGACCCAATGTTTTTGTTACGAAAAAAAATAGAGAAAAAATTTTATACCAAATACCCTGAAAAATGGATTCCGCTGTATAGCCAAGTTACATTTACCGATATTCCTTATTCATTGGCACTTGCCAACGGAAAAAAACAAGAGAAAATAATGAATGAGATAATGACGTTACCTAATATAGAAACCATTTGGGATTCGGATGAAGTTGAACAAAAAATCTTAAGTTTGGTGTAGTGAAAAAAACTTTAGTTGCCATATTAATAATTGCCCTTTCTGCTCCGCTCTACTCTCAAGAGTTAAAAGGAGGAAACGGAATATACACAAGAGACAAAGCCAATAGAGTAAAAGGTTGGTATGTTGGGCCGGGCATTTCATATATGTTTCCGTACTTAAAAGAACAAGATAAATTAGAAATTGCTGACACCGTTTTATCTTACACAGCCAAACCCGGTGGAAAAATCGGACTTTATTTAGAGGCAGGCTACTTTAGATTTTTTACAAAAAGAAATCTAATTTTTGATTTTTGAGATGCAGATTTAAGTTATAAATGGCTAAGAGGAAAAGAAACATTTAACCAAACGCTAACCGTTTCCGAGCAAAACATTTATGATATTGAATCACAAGGAAAATATAGCGACCACTTTATTTCCGGAAACTTAAACTTTAGCCACAAATATGATTTTTACAATGAAAGTGGTTTTTGGGTGAATACGTTTGGTTTAAATGCTGACTACCCTATTATTTCTTCACAAAGCCCTACTCCTGCTTTACCAAATACATCTCAACAAGTTCCCGGATTTACTTTTCAGTTACATTACAAAATGGGATATGGTATAAAATGGAATGACCGATTATGGATAGTTCCTAGCCTTGAAACACCAATTTTAAATATTGTCCCTTTCCAAAACGGAAGTTCTACCTTAAGTTATTTTAACACCAGAGCAAGACCACTTTTATTGAGTGTGAGATTTATGTTTATTAGCCAAAAAGGTAAAAACGATTGTCCACCGGTAAGAAACCCAGCCGGGTTTAAGCCTGATGGGTATTAAAAACCTAATACACCTTTAGCACTTCCCAGCCTGCAATAATTTTACCTTCATCAAAAATTTTGAGAAAGTAAGTACTTGGCTTTAATGCCGAAACATCTATTCTTGTTTTTAAACCAATTAGTTTTTCTTGAATAACCAGTTTGCCTTGAAGATCGTACACATTTACCATAAGCTCTTTGTCATTTTCTTCAATGGTAACATCTAAATAGTTTTCGGCAGGGTTAGGAAACACATTGGTTTTTACCGCAGCCTTTTGCTCCTGCACAGAAGTTTGAGTAGTATCTGCCATACGAATTACGAAATACTTGCGCTGAATACGATTACCCGCATTGTCATACGTATATACTACCCTTTGTGAGTAGCAGGCAAAACTTAAAGTTGCCATAATGATTATTAAAAGTGTTTTCATAATTATTCTTTTTTAGATTTTTTAAGATGGTAAATAAGTTTAAAATCTATGCTTAATGAGGTGATTTTTTGATAGTAGTCAAAATAGGAAGTACCAACATTAGCAATATATTCCCTTAACTTAGGAATTCCAATATTGTAAATTGATTGAATTTCAATGGAAATTTTATCAGAAATAGATTTATAATAACCTATTCCAGCCATTACTCCATAATCGTAATTGATAATGGTAGGTCTAGTCCCCTCAAAAGTGGTATCAGGAGAAAGTTTATAAGTTTGAGATAAAAGCTGTGAATAATAACACCCCAGTTTTAACCCTAACCCAATTTTGCTTCTAATAGATAAGAGCACCGGGAAATTAATATAGTTAAATGTTTCTTTAGTTTTAATATTCTTAACTTGTTTTCCATTAGAGTTGGTAATGGTTATATCACTATTAATACTTTTATTGAGATATTGAATACCTATTGAAACAGAATGATTTTTAGGGAAAATTAACTCTCCTCCAATACATGAACCAAAACCAAAACCTCTTTCTTTGGCAATACTAGGAGCGGAGGTATATGTTTTAAGAGTGGACAAATTGGGTGCCAGTGATACAAAAGGCGATACATTTATTTGCCCATAGCTAAAACCATAAAAAAGATAAAATAGTAAGGACAAACCAAAAGTTGGCTTAGCTATTTTAAGTTTATCTATTATTTGGTTTTTCATTTTACTACAATATTATTTGGTTTTTCTCACAAGCACAGTTTTGCCTATCTTACAAAAGGAAGGGAACAATATTAATATTTTAAAAACTCCTCAATATCATTAATTATCCAATCTTTTGCAGTGTCAATTGAACAAAAAGGTTTATTAGAAAGATAAAGAGGAAACTCTACAACAAGAATGTCCGCTTTCTTTTTACTCCATAAAGTAAGGGAAAATTCGGTATATCCATTATTAAAAGAATCAATTTTAGGGAGCTCTTTAACTTCTATTTCATATTTCAAAAATTCAGCCGTTTTCTTTTTTAAAAATGAGTTGGCAAACAACAATACTTCATTTTCAAATTTATTCATAAATTATCTTTTTATATCTATATTTATCATTGGGAATTCAGAGTTTGAATTAGGAATATACCTAGCTCCAGAGTTACCAATATAAAATTGATGTTGGTGAAGAATATAGCCATTAGGGCTTACCACCATATGCGTCACAGAAACCTTATTTCCATCTATTATTTCAAAGATGTGGTATGAACTTGATCCATCTCCACTATTAGCATCAACTCTTGGTTTAACTTCATACTCTCTCCCATTTTTCATAATAGAAGTTTTGTCAGTAATATTCTTTAAATCATAAGGGGTGATAGGTTGTTTATAATTACCTGACCAAGGATCATATCCATAATGCTTAGCAGAAAAGTATGCACTTCCAGCTCCAAAACCAATGCCCGTAACTGTTCCTAAACCACCACTTCTTAATCCAATTCTATTTGCTTCAGAAAAATCTCCTCCAGAAGCACTCAGACCTAGTAGGAATCCACTCGTATAACCGCCAGCAAAACCTCCTAATCCATTTTTTATAGCAGCACCTGGAATACTTCTTCCACTTATTCTTAACGAAGTGCCTAATAAAACATCTCCTTTCAGAACAGAATTTCCAACATATCTAGAAGCTCCAAAACTAGCAGCCCCAGTAAATCCCCCAATCGCACTATTATAGCCAACTTGCCCCCAATCAACTCTTCCCTGAAAATTATTGGTTTGAGAAATAATATCATTACCACCAGCAACAACTGCTGAGGTTCCAGTTGCAACAGCAAGCTGAACACCTAAACTAGCCCCACCAGTTGCAACCGCTGCAAAACCAGAACCAAATCCAAGACCAAAAGATGCAGCACCTTCCCAGAAACCATCAATACTACTCCAGTTTGCTGCTACATTAATACCTCCAGTAACTACACCTACTATTGCCGCTACAACTAAATGTGGTAATTCACCCGTTGGATCCGTATACTTTAATGGATTATTCATTACATAGCTGTAGCGGTTGTAGTTTTGGGTGTTGTATGGGCTTTGTACAAAGTTGTCAGGGCTTAGCATACGGCCGTTAATGGGGTCGTACATTCGCCCATTCATATTAATTAATCCAAAGTCTAAGTTGATGGCATCATGTCTTAAATGCTCATGTCCGGTATAACCTCTCCATAACCAATTAGGCACGACAGGAACTGCTAGCGGGCCAACTCCAAAATAGGTTAAAAAAGTAGGATTACGTCTTCTTCCCCAGGCATCAAAGCTTTGCTCGGCTACTAATTGTGCTTGGTTGTCTGTTACTCTTACTATAGAACCCAAATGGTCAGTATAGGTATAGTACATAGTACCTACACCATTTATAGCTACATACATAGCATTTAAGCCATCTCCACAATTGATGTAATGTACTTCGGTAACGTCTCCTGTTTGTCCGTCAATATTTTTTTCATAACCGGGTAAAAAGTAACGAGTGTAAAAAGTATGAGTATTATTTGTAAGAACTACTTTTTTTCTGTCAAAGTCTGCTCCGTAAGAAAAAGTAAGCATATTACTACTACTGCCCTCAGTAATGGTAGCAGCTTTTAGGAAAGGGGTGTAAGTAATGTCCTGTTGGTCCATACTTATTCCACCATTACCCACATTGGCATTTTGTATTTCGGTAAGGGCATTTATTTTGTTAGGGTCGTAGTTATAATTTCCTGCATCGGTTTTGGTTAAAATATTACCGTTGTTTGCATAGGTTAAATCCTGTAAGGTTTGTTTAGGGTTTAACGGTAAGGTGTATTCTACCTTGGTTAATCGATATAGATTATCGTAAGTAAAATCTTCTTTCCAACCATTAATTAAATCTTCTCTGTAATTTAAATTGGCATTTTTTACATTCCAATTGTATCGCATAGAATAAATTCCCACTGCTTCTGATTTTCCTAAAAACCCGTATTTATCTATTTGGTTAATGGTAGTTTTTCCATTACCCAATGTGTAAGAAGTATATTGGTTAAAAGCATTTTTAGCATTGGCTGTAAAAATGGTCGTATTGTTTCCATCTTTAACGGTAGTTAAATAACTATTGGCATCATATGTTTTGTTTAAAACAAAACCGGAAGGGTAAGTAATAGAAGTAAGGTTATCAAAATTATCATAAGTATAATTGGTGGTAAACACTTCTGTTCCTATGGTTTCTTTAGCTTCAGTTACTCGGTTATATGCGTCATAGGTATATTCTTTTAAATAACCATTTCCAGAAGATGAACGAACTAAAAGATTTATACCATTGCCGCTTGATTGATATAAATAATTATACGGACCGTCAGGTGTACCTGTCTTTTGTATTAACCTACCCATCACATCATAAATCATGACATAATTATTCCCATTGGCATCTTTCTGATCAACAAGCTGACCAAAAGCATCGTATTCATAAATGGTAATTCCTGAATTTTTTTCGGTTAATTTGATTTGACGAGCATAATCGTCATATTCCATAGAAGTAATTTCTACTCCATTTAACTTTATTTTATCTTGATTCCCATTGCTATGATATTCATAAGTTAAAATAGAACCATCAGGATCTTCTGAACTAATCACTTTTCCGGAGGCATCTGTAATAGTTTTTGAAGTTTTGCCATCCATATCAGTAGAAGTAACTGTTAATTGACCTGCTGAAGCCGAATAGGAGCGAGTGCTCGTTCCGGCTGAGTTTTGAGTTTGAATTAGCCTACTGTAAACATCATAAGTATTGGTAGTAACTACCGCAGGAATTGGACTGTTTTGATAAAAAGGGGTGGTACTGGTAGCTACATTTCCTCTTTGGTCATAAGAGGTTACTGTAAAAATGGGTTGAGAAAAACCGTCTGTTTGGGTTATAATTTCTCTATCGTGAACATCAAACCAAGTTTTTACATCGGGATTTCCCGGGTTACTAACTTCTACATAATAGATATGGTTATTATTGGTTGTTCCTGTTGCTGAACCACCCTGACCTATATCCCATAAATAGTTATAAGCAGTAGTAACCCCTTTAGGGTCAGTTTCTGTTTTCAGCTTTCCGAGCCCATCATAAGTAAATGAAGTGATTAAGCCATCTATGCCTGTGACTGACAATGGCTTTCCCCAACGATAATCATACGTTCTATACTCTGTCTGATTAAGGGAATTTGTAGTTTGCTCCGGTAATCTGCCTTTACTATCAAAAACACTAGTGGTTTGCCTATCTTGTAAACCAGCAGCACTAACTTTCACCAATGTATTATTTCCTAATTGGTTATAGGCAAACGTAGTGGTTACTTGTTTAGATAGGGACGGATCTTGAATTTCTGTTACTACACTTCCCTGATTGTTATAAGTAAAATTGGTCGTTCGACTGTAAGCAGGTTTTCCTTGTCTTGTATTAGTAGCAACAATTGTCTGAGGAGAAGTTGGTAACCAAGAACCTTGTGAAGTATAATTGCTATTTACAATAGTTGATGTTTCTACTCCATTATTAGTGGTTTGTTGGGTTAAGTTTCCATTAACATCGTAAACAGAGGTAGTAGTTACGGACATAGTATTAATATGATCTGTGGTAGTGGAAGCATCAGTTCTAGCCCAATATCTTTTATTCCCCAATGAGTTAAAGGAGTTTGTATTGTTGGTTTCTGAAACTAAGCTTTGATTAGAGGTAAGCTTAATGGTTTGCTTTTTTATTTGCCGAGCGTAAAACTCTATTAATGTTGGCTCATTAAATTCTGTTTCTATAGTATATCCTGTAGTTTGGTTTATTGCAATAACTTTATCGAATCCTAAAAAGCCTTTCCCTTGCTTATGAACTTTTGCTTTTTCATAAACATATGAGGTAATAGCTTGTCCACCTATTCCATCATTTCCTTCAACTGAGGCTACAATAGGAAATGCAGCTTGCATATGGGCAAGTGGATAGATATTTCCGTTCTCTTTTTGATACGTTGGAGAAGTTGTTAAGAAATCATAGTTAAATTTGGTTTTTGAATTAAATCCATTTTTAACCGCTTCCAGTAACCTTGACTTAGGAGAGGTTTTCGGGTACAATGATAAAATATCTAGACAACAATACTCGGTATTTTTAGCTATTAACTCTAGTGCTCCATCACCGTCAAAGTCTGCGAAATCAAATACAGTTTTTGAATCCCATCCCAATGAATGGTTTTTAACTATGGGATTAAACTGACCTGAACTCCCTCCTAGATTTTCGTAAATAATCAGGTTGGTTGCAAATAACTTAACAACATCCGTTCTACCATCACCATTAACATCTCTATAATATACATTATTACTAAATAATGCTGGATCAGCATTTGTAATTTTTAAATAGGAATTATCAGAATAGTTAGAATTAGGAGAATATCCTTTACTTATCCAAAGGTGATTAACAGAACCACCATTAATACCCAAGAGATCTTGTAAACCATCTCCATTAAAATCAACATAAAAATCATAAGCAAAATCTTTTTCGCCAGTAAGAACGTTTAAATTATTATACGAAATACTTTGAGTCCAAACATCAGTAACAGTGGCTCCTGAGAGATTAACATCGATATATTGTCTAACATTAGCTACTGATTGAGTGTATCTATATTCAATTTCTGTAGTTCCATCACCATCATAATCTGTAGCACTGACTGTTGGGCTAACAATATTTGTAATATTATTGTTAATCTGCCTCCAAATATTTAATCTTCCGTCAAATGACACAATAAAATAATCTGATGTTCTTGCATTAATTCCAAAAAACTCAAATCTTCCATCACCATCAAAGTCTCCTGTTGTTGCCGCATGGAAGTTGTTTACTATTGGTGTTCCACCGGAAAAATTATCCATTTTCACTACTGTAGGCTGTTGGATAAATACAGTAGCTCCTGAGCTTATGTCTATCGTAGAGAGATATCCTCTATAGTAGAAATAGTCTTTATCATTTCCGCTAGTAGTTGAATACCCTAAATTCCCAACAATAATATCTGAATGGCTATCACCATCCAAATCTGTAATTAATATTTTTATTTCACCTATAGGAAAAGAGTTTCCCTTATTGAATTGAGAAAAATTACCTCCTCTGTTTATTTGCGTTATAAAACTTTGAGGCATTGTATATTGAGTGAATCCACTTCCCTTATTTTTAATAAATACACTTGCTAAAGTAAACACAGCTTCAGAAGAATTAGAAGGATTAAATACATAATTTATTCCTAATAAATCTGTTAAGCCATCTCCATTAAAGTCTCCTGAATAATAAAGAATATCTTTCCCTCCAGTACTTGTAAGTGGTAATCCAGTTCTATCAATAGTATTTAGTGAAGTAGTTGTAGGGGTTTGTTCTAGATACTTAAAAATTGTTGAATTATATTTATCACTAGAATTCCCAGACTCTATAACTTCATTTAAATAACTGTATAAAGAGTAGCCATAAGTAAAATCATATTTTTTGATGATTTGTCCTTCGTTTAAAACCTCTATTTGTCTTAGTAAGAGAGAACCATTTACCTTAGAACTTGATAAATATGCTTCCGTTACATCAGTCTTTCTATCGTAATAAAAATTTACTTCATTATAGTGGTTTAATCCTGCGTTATCATTTTTAGTATAAAGTATTTTGGTAATTCTTGACTCTCTGTCTGTGTTATCATAAAAATATTCACAATAGTTTCCGTATTGGTCAGTCATTTTATTAATCCGCCACACAATTACAGAGTTACCAACCGTTGCCTCTTCTAAAAACTGAGAATTATTTGCTTTACCATATTCTAATATCATCCCTGATTTGTTTTCTACCTGAAACCATTGTGGCCCATTTCCTGTCTGTCCAAAAGAGGTAACTCTAGAAAAAGTTTCGGCTTCTGTAGCATAGGTTGCTCCATTTGCACCATAAGTACCACTAGTGCCAATTAATCTGTTTCCATCTAAAGCAAAATTATCGGTTGCATCAAATTTAATGGGTTCCACTTTTCCATCATGATAAATAGTTTTCCCCACTCTTGTAATAACAGAAAGCCCTGCTAAGTCCCAACCCACTCCAAGTAATCCACTTCCTCCTTGACTATTATAATTAACCGACAAACTAGGCTGCATTCCGTTTGTTCCCATAGGCACTTGAATAGGAATAGTATAGGTAGCCGCTCCGGTTGGTGAAACATCATAACTGGCAGGGATATATCCAACTGCTAAGTTTTGATCAATTTGTCTTCCGTCAAACGTAGTACTATTATAAAGCGCCTGATAGTCAGCCGGAACAATAATACTTTTATCAATATAAGCATGCATTTTATTGGTGCCTTGTGCTTGATAATGATAGCCGGGTTTTAGTTTTACAGTTTGTTGACCAATATATGTCGGAGAAGCATATGGGTCATTATAACTTCGTTCAAGATTTTTTTCTTGAAATACTTGTGCAAAAATCTGAACGCTAAGTCCTGTTGCCAATAAAAGAGCAACAAAGCTTTTATTAAAAAACATTGTCATCCTCTTTTATTTTTTAGTAACACTCTTGTTTTTCAGCTTCTTGTTTTTCAGCTTCTTGTTTTCCTTCTCCAGTTTTTCCAGTTTTTTATTTAACTCTATAACATATAATGTTAACTCCTCAATCTTTTCCATTTGCTTATGCACTAAATCTCCCAGCCCTATTCCATTTTCATCAATTTCTTCTGCAGAAGGTAAATTAGGTAAATGTCCATTTTGGTCAATATAACTCTCCAATGCATTTAAGGACATTAAATTGTATGTTTTTGAAAACACATAATCAGGAAAGGGAGGTAACATTACCTGTACCTCTTTTGCGTAAATGGTACCGTTTACTTCTAAATTACCTGTATTTCTATATACCATTTGCTTAGAAAAATCCCAGCTACCGTTAATCTTAGGAGCAAAGAAAAGTGCATCGGAACTAGGATTCCAAAATTGATTTGAAATAATAAACTGTTGATAAGAACTTCCTAATACTACATTTGCTACAACCTCCATGTCTCCGTTATCACGAAAAGTAATGGCCTTACCATAATCAAAAACTCCACTGTTTTTAGGAACAATTTTTAATGAATTTGCACCGCTATTTTGCCAGTCAGCCGTCAACATAAACTTCTTATATTGTCCACCTATAACTACATCTCCACTATATACTTCTAATTTAGCTTCCGGTGAGTTTGTTCCAAATCCTGAATTACCATTGCCCTTAACTATAAATTTATCTCCTCCTGCACTATATACCTTAAATATGTTTCCCGAAAATCCATTTCCTCTACCGGAATAAACTTCAAAAACATTCGCATTGTTTGAGCCGCCACTATTTGTGGCATCAAACTTAAAATGAGAACCAAAACTTAAACTATTATTTTCAACGACTTGGAGTCTGCCTCCCGGTGCTGCTGTTCCAATACCAACATTTCCACCTGTTGTTTGAAGCGTTGTATTTAGTGTACCATTACCCCACTGTGCGTAGGAAAATACTGCTGTAAAAAAGCAAATTGTAAATAAAAGTTGTTTCATAAATGTTGTTTTTAAAAAACAAACATATATCAAAAAATAATACGAAACAACAACTTGCTGTAAATTAGGTATTTATACGGATATCGAAAAATATATCCGTATTTATACGGACATTTTAACCCCTCACAAAAGGATTATATTTCTTTTCATGTCCAATAGTGGTTTCCTCTCCGTGCCCACAATAAACAAGTGTTTCATCAGGTAATTGGTACATTTTTTCTTTAATGTTTTTTAATAGCGTTGCATGGTCACCGCCAGGTAAATCAGTTCTGCCTATACTTTCTTGAAACAAAACATCTCCGTTAACTACATATCCTTCTTCTTTATTGTAAAAAACTATGTGGCCGGGAGCATGACCGGGAACAAAAATTACTTCTAGCTTAATTTCTCTTAACTCTACTATATCTCCTTCTTCTAAAAATTGAGTGGGTTCAGGTGAAGGCGTTAAGTTTAAACCGTACATCATGGCAGAGCGCTCTCCCATAGTCAAAGTAGGCAAATCAAGGCGATGCATGGCAAAAGGAATTTTATATTTCTCCATTACAAATGCATTTCCAAAAACATGGTCTAAATGACAGTGCGTATTTAAAAGAAGTGTTGGGGTAAGGTCATTTTCAGCAATATAATTTTCAAGTGTTTGTTGCTCATTAGCATCGTAACAACCCGGGTCAATAATCAAACACTCCTTTTTTTCATTGCTAATGATATAAGTGTTTTCCATAAAAGGACTAAATACAAACTTCTTTATTTCCATACCAAATACATTCAAAAAATTCTTCTACAATAGTAATAAAATAGTTACTTTTACGGTTTATACATTTATATTTTCCCTCCTTGAGGAGGGCTTGGGAGGTGTTAAAATTGAAGCATTTAGTTACCATATTATTCTCATTAGGCGTAATTTCTACCTACGGGCAGTTTTACAA
>CALALS010000071.1 GCA_937925525.1 uncultured Flavobacteriales bacterium
TCAGAAATTTTTCTGAGCTTTTTTAGTAATTATAGTGCTTTACTATAATTTTTGATCCTTTTAAGAGCCAATCTTTCTTTACCTTAATATTTATGGGGAATGCTTCTTCATTGAGTTTATAAACTAAGGTTTTGTCCTTTTTTATAATCTCACTCCAGATATACTCACTTTTGGAAGAACTGAAGTATGCTCCATATGAAAATACAGAAATGTGCTTTAAATACTTATGGTTATTTTTTTGCTCAATTTTTACAACTTTCTTTTCTATATCAATTTGATTTTCACTAATGTATTTAGTAATCAAAGTGTCTCTTGAACAGCTATAATTAATACTTAAAGAAAAAGGTCTTACTATTTTAATAACTGAATCATTTAAAAAGTAAAATTGCTCAATGCTACTATAATCATAAACCCTATTTTTATCTGTAGGATTTTTTGAATGAAGTTGTTTAACAGTTAAAACTGTTGTGTCGCCAATTGTTTCGTAATAATTTGAGTCGAAAGGATATCGTAAAAAATCTTTATGTAAGTCTTCATAATTACATTTAAAACACAAACTATCTTCTTCAGGAATAAAAACTGAATTAAGAGTGAAAACATTATTTATAATTAAAAAATTATAGCCTGACTTATAACACCTGCCTTTTCCTTCGTATTCTTTGAGAAATGAAATCGTAGTATCCGAAGTAAGCTCACATAAAAACCTTGTTCGTGTTGGATATATTTTCATTAAACTTGAATAAGCTCTTTTTTTATACTTCTCAGTTATCAAAAGCTCTACTTTTTTAATTTTACTTAATTGAGATAAATGAATAATCTCTGAAATCTCATCAACCACTTCCCAACCACCAAAATCATCCCTAAGAAAAGTTCTTGAGACTTCATACTGAGAGTATAAGCTCAAGCTAATAGAATAAGCTATGAATAAAAGAGTAAAGCGCATTGGATTAAACTTCCAGCATTTCAACTTTTGCATCTTTCATAGATTCCTGAATGAGTTCAGTAAATGATTTACGCTGAAGCTTACTATCTACCCACATCATAATATCAAAATATTTATTGGTAGCGTTTTCGTAAGGGTCTTTAAATGCTTCGGTGAGCTGCTTTTTAAATTCTGTTAAGATGGCTTGTTGGTTGTTTCGATAACGAATACTGGAAAGCTTTTTCAGGTTTTTTAGAATGATGGTTTCTACTTTGTAGTTTCGTTTTGCCTTTTTTATAAATCGCTCTGTTGCAGGAATTTCATATTCTAATAAATCATGATTACCCAACTCAAAATGGATAAGTAAATTGACAATTCTGGCAAAAGTGTAAACGTCTTTTCTTAAGCCAATATTAGGGTCATTGAGCACTTCATTTATCCAATGCAAGGCTTTTTTCAAATCACCATGACATAAATAATTGGTAGAAAAGTTATAAAAGAAAATCGTTTTTTCTTCTTTGTTTATTTTGTTTCCAAACTCCTCAATACCTTGCATAATAGGCTCAATCATTTCTATGGCTTTATCAAATTTTCCAATGGCTTCATAAACCAGCATTTTAGAAAATGAAATAAAGGAGAAGAACATTACTTGTAAATCTACACTCTTGAAGTCCGGCTTTTTAGCCATTGTCTCAAGCTTGTCAATGATTTCAAAACATTGTTTAAAGTTGTTTTTACCAAGGTTTATCCTAAACAAATAGTTAAGCGTTTTGATATATCGCTTGGGAACTTCTTTAATGATATCGGGATTTTTATCAAAAACGGTAATTACTTTTCTAAGATTAGTTTCCGCATCAGCCATATCGTTTTTTGTGATAGCACACATGGCTTTTATATAATAGCAAGCAGTAGTTGCCTTAACTGAAATAGCGGTGTTTTTACCAATAATTAAATGGTAATTGGCAATTTCATCTACCATGCTTTCTTGTTCATCATTTCTGATGTATCCACCTGTTCTGAAAACAAAATTGATTTTAGAATATAAAACTTGATATTCAGCTAAATTTCTAAGTTTAGCAATACATTCTTCTTCCTCTTTTACTAGTTCATTCAGGTCTTTGTCAAACTTTCCGCTTAAATATTCTTCTTCAATAATTACTTTTTCCCAATTAATAAGTTCCAGTAAATAATAATACTTTTCATGTTGATACGCCAGTTTTTTTGCCCGCTTAATGAATTTACTACATTCTTTGTAAAGCGCTTTACTGTATAAAATTTCTATGTTTTTTAATTGTTCTTGAAGTTGGGACGAAGCACTTCTGTCGGCATAAAAAGCCCGCAAACTTTTTAGAATAAGATTATAGAGGTGTGTTTTTTCTGAAGGCAGGTGCTTAATAAACGTAGAGTTTTTAAACTTCTTTTTTATTTCTTCTTCATTATACTCCTCTTGCTCTAGTATAGCATCAAAAAGCTTGATGTAGTTTTTTGAACCACTTTGAAGAGTGGAGGCAAGCTTA
>CALALS010000072.1 GCA_937925525.1 uncultured Flavobacteriales bacterium
ATACAAGCTTTTGCCCTTTCTCCTTTATGACTTCTTTAATTTTAGTGGTTTTCATTACTCTTACCGGAACCTCTCCCGGATCAACGGGCATTTCCATTAGGGCTATCTCTTCGCCTTTGTCCCAGTTTTCATTACTGGTATAAAAAGAAGCCATTTCACCTTCGTTTAATTCAAAGGCTTTTACAATGGCATTATGTAAGTCTTCAAAGTTTTGTGCAAACTTAATTTCTATGTCTCTAAAACAATCTTCTTCCGTATCTGCAACTACTCTAATTCTAAACGTACTCATGGTTTGATGTTCTTTTTTGAAGCGGTTAGCCCAAGTTCTTTACCTTTTTCAATCATAAAAGTAAACGCTTCTTCGTAATTATTTTGTATTTCACCCTCTAAAATAGCTTCTTTTATTGCATTCTTAATCTCTCCTATTTTTTTGCTAGGTTGAATATTAAAGGTGTCAATAATCGTTTGTCCGTCAATGGGTGGCTGCCAGTTTCTTATTTTATCTTTCTCTTCTACTTCTTTTAATTTCTGACGAACCAATTCAAAGTTTTCTAAATATTTTTTGACTTTGTTTTTGTTTTTGGAGGTGATGTCCGCTTCACAAAGTTTCATTAAATCATCAATGTCATTTCCAGCTTCATACAATAACCGTCTGATGGCAGAATCGGTAACTTCTTCTTTTACCAATGCAATTGGGCGTAAATGAAGGCGTACTAATTTTTGTACATACTTCATCTGATGGTCTAGTGGCAGCTTTAATTTCCTGAAAATGTGCGGAACCATTTTAGCTCCTTTGTCTTCATGCCCGTGAAAAGTCCAACCATGACCTTCCTGAAAATGTTTGGTGTCGGGTTTGGCAATATCATGTAAAATAGCGCTCCACCTTAACCACAAGTCGTCAGTGTTTTCACAAATGTTATCCAGCACTTTTAGCGTATGGTAAAAGTTGTCTTTATGTGCTTTGCCATTAATTACCTCAACTCCTTTAAGTTTTTGAAGCTCCGGAAATATAAGTGGTAGTAAGCCTGTTTCTTCTAAAATTATAAAACCAATACTTGGTTTCTTAGCCAGTATGATTTTATTTAGTTCATCTGTAATCCTTTCTTTGGAAACAATTGAAATCCTAGCCTTTTCTTTTGCAATTGCTGCTAGTGTATTTTTTTCTATTTGAAAATTTAACTGAGTAGCAAACCTGATGGCTCTCATCATCCTTAGCGGGTCGTCAGAAAATGTTACGCTGGGAGTAAGAGGAGTTTTAATGATTTTGTTTTCTAAATCTCCCACACCGTTAAAAGGGTCAATCAGTTCACCATAGTTGGCTGTGTTTAGGCTAAAAGCCATAGCGTTGATGGTAAAGTCTCTTCTGTTTTGGTCATCTTCCAAAGTTCCGTCTTCACAAATTGGCTTTCTGGAATTATTTCGGTACGATTCTTTTCTGGCGCCTACAAATTCAATTTCTAAATCTTTATGCTTAATCATGGCGGTACCAAAGTTTTTAAACACAACCACTTTATCAGCATTTAATTTTTTAGCCACCAGATTAGCCAGTTCAATTCCGCTACCAACGGTAACCACATCAATGTCTTTACACTCTTTTCCCAGTAGAGAATCTCTAACAAATCCTCCAATTACATTGGTGTCTAAACCTAATTCTTCAGCGGCTTCACTAATGGTGGAAAAAACAGGATGGCTTAAATATTGATGCAAAAGACTTATTTTT
>CALALS010000073.1 GCA_937925525.1 uncultured Flavobacteriales bacterium
ATGAAGATGTTACCAGCCAAAGTGTAATGAATATGTTATTTATGACACAACATTACGACACTATTGCTAAACTATCTGAAAATGGTGTAAATACTATATTCGTTCCTTATACTCCTAACTCTGTGGGTGACTTACAAACTCAAATTATGGGCAGTATGCTTGCTACTGATGTTTATAATAAAAAGGTTCCTGTACCTAAGCAAAATAAACCTTCTAAAAACTCCGGTTCAGAAGAATAAAAAAAGTAATGAGAGAAGATTTTCTAAAATTCGTTTGGCAACAATCGATTTTTAATGCTTCTGCTTTACAATCGACAAATGGAGAATCTATTGAAATCATTAACAAAGGTTTTCCTAATGATGATTCCGGGCCAGATTTCTTAAATACAAAAGTTAAAATAGGGGAACAACTCTGGGCAGGGAATGTAGAACTTCATGTCAACTCATCACTTTGGGAAGTTCATAATCATCAAAATGATAAAGCTTATAACAATGTGATTCTTCATGTGGTTTTTGAAGATGATAAGAACATAAAAAATCAAAAAGGAAATCTAATCCCTACGCTAGAATTAAAAGGACTCATTCCTAAATACGTTTACCAAAATTATCTAGAACTCCTTGAAAGTAAATTGTGGATTCCTTGCGAAAATTTAATGCAGGAAGATGACTTTAAAAATATAAAACTGTGGTATGAATCATTGTTAATTGAAAGAATTGAAAGGAAATCAACAACAGTTGAAAAAAGGTTAATCGAAACAAAGTTTAATTGGGAACAAATATTTTTTGAGGAGCTGGCAAAGTGTTTGGGATTAAAACAAAACACATTGCCCTTTGAGTTAGTAGCCAAATCTATTGATTTTAATAAGCTTTTAACACATGCCGACCAACTAACCCAGCTTGAAGCTATCTTATTTGGCCAAGCAGGTTTTTTGAACGAAGAAATTAATCATGAATATTATCAATCGCTTCAAAAAGAATATCAATTTCTAAAACAAAAATTTAATCTCAACCCTATTGACTCAAGCTTATGGAAGTTTCTCAGGCTGCGTCCGGCTAATTTCCCAACAGTGAGATTAGCCCAATTAGGTTCACTCATTCACCATCACAAAAGAATATTCTCTGCTATCTTAAATGCTAATCAGTTAAATGAAGTCTATAAACTATTTAATGTAAAAACTTCTGATTACTGGAAAACACACTATCACTGTTCAAAACATTCCCCTCAAAGAATTAAATCAATTGGAAAAAGTAAAGTAGATACCATTATTATAAATGCGCTCACTCCTCTCCTATTTCTTTATTCCAAACATAAAAACGAAGAAGAGTTAGTAGAAAAAGCGTTGAATTGGCTCAATAAAATGAAACCCGAAAATAATAGTATCGTAAGTAAATGGAAATCGTTAAATTTGCCTGTAGAAAATGCAGTCGATTCACAAGCATTGTTACAACTAAAAAATAATTATTGTAACTTTAAGCGTTGTTTAGACTGCAGAATAGGAAAAAACATACTCTCCAAAGATGATAGATAAAATACAGTCATATTTTGAAAAGCAAGCTTTTGGAGTTTGTGAATGGTGGGGCAAAAAACTAGGCGTAAAAGCACCTTCCGTTCGACTTTCTTTTATTTATCTTTCTTTTATCACTTTTGGTTCTCCCTTATTTATTTACCTTATTATGGTGTTTATCCTTAAAAATAAAGAAATCATTAAAAGCTTTGGTAAAAAACGAATTTGGGATTTGTAGTTTGCCCGCATTTACCCTTTCTCTTTCTTAAACTTTCAACTATTTGCTAAATTTACACATGCAAACAATTCTCATAACAGGTAGCAATGGATTACTGGGACAAAAATTAGTTCATTTATTAAAATCTAAAAATAACGAACAACAATTTACTATTGTTGCAACATCAACAGGGGAAAATAGAATTTCAGATAAAAATGGTTACACTTATTACCAATTAGACATTACAAACAAAGAAGAAGTAATAGCTGTTTTTGAAAAAGTTAAACCAAATATAGTCGTGAATACAGCAGCTATGACAAATGTAGATGCCTGTGAAGAAGAAAAAGAAGCTTGCAGAAAATTAAATGTAGAGGCTGTTTCATATCTATTAGAGAGCTGTATTGAACATCAAGCAAAATTCATTCACCTCTCCACTGATTTTGTTTTTGATGGTGAAAATGGTCCTTACAAAGAAACGGACCAACCCAATCCGCTTAGTTTTTACGGTCATTCAAAATACGACAGTGAACTTCTTTTATTAAACTCCGATTATAAAAATTGGTGTATCGCTAGAACCATTATCATTTATGGAATTGTGGAACAAATGAGCCGTTCCAATTTAGTGTTGTGGGCAAAAGAATCATTAGAAAACGGTAAAAAAATAAATGTAGTTACTGACCAATTTCGTTCACCAACCTTGGCAGAAGACTTGGCAATGGCTTGTTATTTAATGATTGAAAAAGATGCAAAAGGCATTTATCATATTTCGGGAGAGGAAACCAAAAGCATTTATGATTTAGTAATTGAAGTGGCTGAAACTTATGGCTTAGACACTAAACTAATTAACCCAATAAGCAGTGACACGCTAAATCAAGCTGCCAAACGCCCACCCAAAACAGGTTTTATCATTGACAAAGCAAAAAAAGAGTTAGGCTATCAACCCATGAGATTTAAGGAAGGTTTGTTGTTTTTGAAAAAGCAGTTAGATTCTTAATCTAGTATTATAACCACTCATCATTTTGTTTATAGCTATTTTCAAACCAATTGATTACATTTAAACTTGAAAATAATTATTAATTAAAAACAACTAAAATGATAACAACCACCACACCCACCGTTCCCGGAAAAGAAATTACAGAAATATTAGGCATTTGCAGAGGAAGCACTGTTAGAGCAAGAAATGTAGGAAGAGACTTTATGGCAGGACTTAAAAATATTGTAGGCGGTGAAATAAGTGAATACAGTAAACTGCAAGCTCACTCAAGAGAACAAGCTTTACAAAGAATGTGTGATGACGCCAAAAAATTAGGTGCAGATGCTGTTGTAAATGTAAGATTCCATACTTCCATGATTATGCAAGGAGCAGCAGAAGTATTAGTATATGGTACAGCCGTAAAACTAAAATAATGGAAGCCATACCATTTGTAATGCTAGGGCTTTACCTTTTGGGTGGAGCAGCCGTTGTACTTATTTTAATTTACCTTATTTTTAAACGCATTAACGATAGCGAAAAAGAAACTTTTGATAAGAGGGATAATTAATCATGAAAACATCTTTTGAAATAAAAGAAATCATTCCGGCAAGTGCAGAAAAAGTCTATAAAGCTTGGTTAAGTAGCGAAGGACATACCAACATGACCGGTGGTGAAGCTAACTGTAGCGATAAAGTTGGAGATGAATTTGATGCATGGGATGGTTATATTTCAGGAAAAAACATTCAGTTAGTTCCAAATAAAGAAATTAAACAAAGTTGGCGTACTGCAGAGTTTAATGATGCAGATAATGATTCCGATTTGGCCATTCAATTAAACGATATTTCCAATGGCTGTGAAATAACTATTATTCACACCAACATACCTAAAGGACAACCTGATTACAAACAAGGTTGGGTTGACCACTATTTTACACCAATGAAAGAATACTTTAGTAAATAAACCTGTTAGGTTTTTTGCTTTTTCTTTTTAGCAGCCGGAAATAAAATATTGTTTAATATTAAACGATAACCCGGAGAGTTTGGATGTAGATTTAAATCTGTCGGAGGGTCACCCACAAAATGCTGATAATCTTCAGGATCATGACCACCATAAAATGTCCATGTTCCTTTCCCTAAAGTCCCATGAATATATTTTGCCGAACCTAAGGCTTTGTTTTCACCCATAATTAATACATTTGGTTTTATCAATCGCTTATCAAAAGCGGTGGTTTGCCCCATAAATCCTTTTATTACACTTTCATGATTTTGACAAAGCATGGTTGGAACCGGATCCCATTTTGCTGAAAAATCAAACAAGGTAAAAGCATCTAAATTTTGAGGCGTGCGAGCATGAAAAGATGTAGCGTCAATGTTTGAAAACTCATACTCTAACGGATTGGTACTTATCGTAAAATCTTCAAAAGCAAATGTTTTTTCATAATCAATTTTAGAATTGAAATTTGGGACGGCAGGGTCGCCATCGTACATATATTCACAAATATCTATTCCTTCTGCAGAAAGCGCTATATCGTAAGAATCCGTTCCGCTACACATAGCAAACAAAAATCCGCCACCGGCTGTATATTCTTTAATTTTAAGTGCTACACCCAACTTGAGCTGAGAAACCTTAGAAAAACCAAGCTTTTGAGCCATCTCCTGATTAAAACGCTCTTGTTCCTTGTACCAGGCATGGTTTCTATAACTTGCATAAAACTTTCCGTACTGGCCTGTAAAATCTTCATGATGCAAATGCAGCCAGTCGTACTTTATTAAATCTCCTTTTATAATTTCTTCATCATAAATCACATCATACGGAATTTCGGCATAAGTTAACGCCAATGTAACCGCATCGTCCCAAGGCATTTTATTTTTAGGAGAGTACACCGCAATTTTTGGAGCAACCTCCATCTTTACCGCATCTTGATTTACTTCAGGGTTAGCTATATCTGTAAGGATTTTAGTAGACTGAACGTCTGCAATTATTTCATAAGAAACGCCTCTTATAACGAATTCATCTTCAATAAGTGCATTGTGTTTTACCATAAAACTTCCTCCCCTATAGTTAAGCAACCAATATACTTCTACATCTTTTTGTAAAATCCAATAAGCAACTCCGTAAGCTTTTAGGTGATTTTTTTGGCTTTTATCCATCGGCACCAATATATATGCCGCATTGGCAACCAATGAAGAAAATACAATGAATATGACTATTAAAAATCTCATTAACTAAAGTATAAAGTTAAGAATTTTGATTGGTTGATGCAGTTTAAATTATTCTGCTTTAAGAACTTTTAACTTTATTCTCTCAACTAAAACGGTGCATCGTCAAAATTAGTATCAAAAGTTGAGCCACTATCGTCATCATCGTCAAAGTCTTCATTTAAACGAGAACCTCTTGTAATGGTATTGGCATCATCAAAATCTTCATTTGGAATGATTGAATTCGCATTTCCAAAATCAGAAGTATCAAACTCTAAATTTTCAAATTTAGCCAGGTGATTTTTAAAGCCTAACTTAACTGTTCCAACAGAACCATTTCTGTGTTTTGCAATAATGATATTGGCCTGTCCGGCCGTTGGATTTCCTTCTTCATCTTCTAATATTCCATAATATTCTGGTCGGTGAATAAACATTACCATATCGGCATCTTGCTCAATAGAACCGGATTCTCTTAAGTCAGAAAGTTGAGGAATTTTATCTCCGCCTCTTGTTTCTACTGCTCTACTCAACTGTGAAAGCGCCATAACGGGAATATTTAATTCCTTGGCAATACTTTTTAATGAACGAGAAATGGTAGATATTTCTTGCTCTCTGTTTCCTTTTCCTTCTCCGCCTGCTGTCATTAGTTGAAGATAATCGACAATTAGCATTTGAATATTATGTTGCGCTTTTAATCTTCTGGCTTTTGCTCTTAACTCAAAAACGGAAATGGCAGGAGTATCATCAATAAAAATTTGAGCTTCATCCAACCCTCTAATTTTTGCGTGTATCTGTTCTAATTCATGACGAGCTAAATTTCCGCTTCTTAATTTTTCAGAAGATATTCCTGATTCAGAAGAAATTAATCTTGATACTAATTGTATAGAAGACATCTCCAAAGAAAAAACAGCAATAGGTGCTTTAAACTCTACAGCAGCATTTCTGGCTAAAGACAAAGCAAATGATGTTTTACCCATAGCAGGACGTGCAGCTAAAATAATTAAATCAGAAGGCTGCCAGCCTGAAGTCATTCTATCTAAATTCACAAAGCCTGAAGGCGTTCCTGATAAACCTCCCTCACGATTAGCAGCTGTTTCAATTTGCTTGATAGTTTGTCGAATTAAAGTTGACATACTATCGTAATTCTTTCTTAAGTTACCTTCAGAAACGGCAAACAAGTTACTTTCTGCTTTATCTAATAAAGTAAAAACATCTGTGGTGTCATCGTAAGCATCGTTGATGATAGTAGTAGAAATTCTAATTAACTCTCGCTGAATATATTTTTGTGATATAATACGAGCATGGTATTCTACATTGGCTGCTGAAGCAACTCTACCGGTTAATTTTGAAATGTAATATGCACCACCAACTGTTTCCAGTTCTCCTCTTTCACGTAACTCATTTGTTACCGTTAAAATATCTATGGGTTCAGATTTAGAAAACAAATCTTGAATGGCAGCATAAATTTTTTGGTGTGCTTCTTTATAAAAACTTTTTGGATGTAACACATCAATCGCAGCATTAACGGCCTCTTTCTCCAACATTAATGCACCCAACACAGCCTCTTCTAAATCTAGTGCTTGAGGAGGCAACTTTCCTAATTCAATAGATTCTTTTGAAGAAACACTTCTTAATTTTGCGGCTGCTTTTTTTGATTGATTTTCGGGTTCGGTATTCATGCTTCAAAATTACTTTTTTTACTTTCTCTCTTTGCTTTAGAAAAGATAAGTTATTCTTTGAAGACTAACAAACGAAATTAACAAACGTTGATATCTTTTTTTCCATTAAATTTACATAATGATAATGAGAAACTTAATCCTATTTTTTCTTTTGTTCTTTTTATTTTCATGCAAGAAAAAAGACAATAGTCTTCCGAGCATTGAAGTTTATCAACCTGCTAAAAACGCCACCATAAATGCGGGCGAAACTATTACTATAAAAGGGAAAGCAACCGATAATATAAAAATAGAGCACATACAAATTTGGTTAAAAGATGAATCAGGAAAAATAGTAGGCAATTCAAAAACTTTATATGCGGACAAAAATGAATTTGAATTTCAAACGGGTTTTGAAGTTTCATCATTAACACCATCAGGAAAATATTACTTTCAAATAAAAGCAAATGATGGCACCAATGATAAAAGTGAGTTTGTACATGTCTATATAAATGAAGTTCCATTAACTGCTGAACACATCTGGTTAGCAAGTAATACGGGCAATCAAAGCAATTTATACGATTTTACAACCGGTAGCCCTGTTTACAAAACCAGTTTTGCCGGAGATTTTATAGGCAGTGCTTTTTTTAGTTCAAACAAGGTTTATGTAAATTGTGGAAAACACTACGGAAATTTAACAGGCTTCAATACCAAAACTAACTCAAATGATTGGGAAGTGCCGTGCATTCAAAATCCTACATTTCCTTATTTTACTTCCATTAGCAAATCAATTGAAGGTAAAATTTTAGTATCTTATTACAATGAGCAAATTAATGTATATGATGCTCAAGGGACTTTACAACGAACCATTCAAAATACTCCGGGATATTACTCCGAAATAGCTTTTTTAGACGAAGAAAATAATGTTTTAATTTGTCTTGAAAAACCAAAATCTACAGGCAATAATTTACTTTCTGTTTACTATTATTCTAGTGGAGCCATTGCAAATCAAATGACGGTTAATGCTGATGTGAAAGGCTTTGCAAAAAACTCATCAAAAATTTTTGCTTTTGGAAATGAAAATAATTCTATTAAAAAATACGCTTATCAATTTAACAATAAACAAATTCAGCTTGAACAAACCATTAATAGTGATAGTTTATTTTTCAGCTTTAATAAAGTAAATGAAGCAACCTATTTTGCTCAAAAAAATGGATTATACACTTTTATAAATTCTACCGACACCAAAAGCTTTATATCAAATAAAACTTATTCTTATTTCACTTTGGATGAAGTAAATGATGTTATTTATGGAATTAGAAATGATTCCATATTTAGTTTTAATCTATCTACTAAAGTTGAAAGTTTTGCCTACTTTAACGGCAACACATGGAAGTCTATTGAAGTGGAATACAACAAATAACAACTATTAAATCTGCGAGCAATTTTATTTCGTATGTCCATTTTAAAAACAAAATAAACATAGTTGCATATTATCAATAAAATCCGTTAACTTTAGCAATAATTAGTCTAAAACTAAGTGGGAAGCATACTTAAAAATATTCTTAAAAATTCAAGTACTAGAATTTTAATTATAATTTTCGTAAGTTTTTTAATTGTAGTTGTTTACTTTATTTCATCAAGTTATTATTCACAGCTGACTAACCTTGAAGCCAAAGAATTAACCAAGCTTGAAAGCATTGCAAAAACCCTGTCTAACCAAATAGATGGTAGTATGCATCAAACGCTTTACAATACGTTTAAAGAAAAAGACGCTATTACTTCCAACTCACTATTTACCAACAAATCCATTATCAACTTTTATCAACTAAAAATGTAAATAAAATCGCCACCACAATTTATATGTTGGTATATGATGAGGATGTACAAAAATTCTTTTATACCGTTTCAACTTCCGAAAATCCCTTTTACAAACATGAGTATGTAAAATACCCACAAATATTAGTAGATAGCTTTAAAGTAGGAGCAACTATTCCTAGATACGAAACAGAAAACGGAACATGGCTGTCTGCTTTTGCTCCAATAAAAAATAAAGAAGGAAAAACTGTTGCAGTAGTTGAACTTGACCAACAATTTGACACTTTTATTGATGAAGTAAACAGTCAGTTTTTAAAAACCGCCATGATGTCCATTATCATAATTATCATAGTGGCAGTAGTATTACTTCGTTCTATCAAAAAAATATTAATTAAGGAAGAGCAGACTAAACTAAGTTTAATAAATTCAAAGCTTGTTATTGAAGAAAAAACCAAAGAAATAGTTGATAGTATAAGTTACGCACAAAAAATTCAAAACTCTTTATTGCCTGATAAATCAATTCTAGATAAGTTTTTTAAGCAATCATTTATTTTATTTCAACCTAAGGACATTGTTTCAGGAGATATTTTTTGGATAAAACAATATGAAAATGAAGTTTATTTTTCCGTAATAGATTGTACCGGGCATGGGGTTCCGGGAGCAATGGTTAGTGCAATTGCACATTACAATATTAATAGATGTTTGCATGAGTTTAAATTGCGTGAAACTAATGAAGTATTGGATAAGCTAAATGAACTAATATCCGATGCCTTTTCTAAAAAAGGTGCTGAAATGAGAGATGGTATGGACTTGTCTTTATGCAGATACAACCCAAAAACAAGAGAGTTACAGTTTTCAGGCGCTAACAATTCTCTTTATTTGGTTAGAAATAATGAACTAATAGAGCTTAACGCTTGCAAACAACCTATTGGAAATTATGCTCAAGAAAAACCTTTTGAGTGTAAAAAATATGTTCTTGAAGAAAACGATCAGCTTTACTTATATTCTGACGGATATTACGACCAATTCGGTGGAGAAAAAGGGAAAAAATTCAAATCCAAAAACTTTAAAAATTTATTAGCGTCATTTTCGGGTAAAGACATGGAAACTCAACACTCGCTTTTACTCAAAAACTTTTTTGACTGGAAGGGAGATTTGGAGCAATTAGATGACATTTGTGTAATGGGTATAAAAATCTGATTTTTTTCTGTCCCTTTAGTTTATAATTTTGCTCTCTAAAAGAATTCCATGATAGATTTTTCAGCACTACTAACTTTTGAAGGCTTAATGGCCTTTTTAACGTTAACACTTTTAGAAGTAGTATTAGGTATTGACAATCTTATTTTTATTTCACTAATTGTTTCAAGAGTAGAAAAAGAAAAACAACGTTTTACCAGAATTCTTGGTTTAGTTTTAGCACTAGTATTTCGAATAGCTTTATTATTATCAATAAGTTGGGTTATGAGACTTGACAATCCTATTTTCAATGCTTTTGATATTGATTTTAGTATAAAAGACATTATTCTTATAGTAGGGGGGTTATTTCTTTTATTTAAAAGCACCACTGAAATTAGGCATAAACTTACACATCTAGAAGATGATAATAAAGCTAAACCTAAAAACACAACTAATCAAATTGGCTTAATCATAATGCAGATCATTGCCATTGATATGGTATTCTCTATTGACTCAATTTTAACTGCAATTGGTATGACAAAAGAAATTGGCATTATGATTTTGGCTGTAATTGTATCAATAATATTTATGATAGTTTTTGCAAGAATGGTAGGAGATTTCATCAATGAAAATCCGACTATTGTTATGTTGGCATTATCTTTCTTATTGATGATTGGCACACTGCTTATTGCCGATGGTTTTCACTTTCATGTGCCAAGAGGATATGTTTACTTTGCATTAGGTTTTTCACTAATGGTAGAAGTTTTGAACCTGTTTTTATTAAAACGAATGAGAAAAGATAAATAAGAACTACCTTATTTATTTGGTATTATACACTCCCATTCCTGCAAATTTCTTTATCCTGGCATCAATTCTCTTTTTAGGAGAATCCTTTTTTAAGGTTTTTAAATGCTTTTTAATTTCAGATTTAACCAACTTAAATGCTTCTTCAGGATTGGCATGAGCTCCACCAAGCGGCTCTTTTATAACGCCATCAATCAATTTGTTTTTAAGCATATCCTCTGCCGTTAACTTTAGAGCTTTGGCGGCATCTACTTTAAAATCCCAACTTCTCCACAAAATAGATGAACATGATTCCGGAGAAATAACACTATACCAAGTGTTTTCCATCATCAATACCTTATCTCCTATACCAATACCTAAGGCACCACCTGAGGCCCCTTCGCCTATCACAATGCAGATTACAGGAACTTTTAATTGAACCATTTCTAATAAATTCTTAGCAATAGCTTCACCTTGCCCTCTTTCTTCTGCTTCCAAACCCGGATAAGCTCCCGGAGTGTCAATTAATGTAACAATAGGCTTATTAAATTTTTCAGCTAACTTCATCAACCTTAAAGCTTTTCTATACCCCTCAGGATTAGCCATTCCAAAGTTTCGGTACTGTCTAAGCTTTGTATTAATTCCTTTTTGTTGACCAATAAACATAACCGATTCGCCATCCATTAAACCAAAACCACCTACCATTGCTTTGTCATCTTTTACATTTCTATCACCAAACAATTCTATGAAATTTCCACCTGTCATTGCATTTATGTAAGCCAAGGTATATGGTCGTTCAGGATGACGAGATACTTGCACCCTCTCCCATGGGGTTAGATTGTCATAAATTTCTTTAGTAGTCTTAGCCAACTTAGTATTTAACTCAGAAAGAGTTTTCTTCATATCAACATCACTCTTCTCAGATATCTCTTTTGCCTGATTAATTTGGTCTACCAATTCTTTAATTGGCTCTTCAAAATCTAAATATGTTGTTACCATAAATTTTAATTGGGAGGGCTAAATTACAAATTCAATTACTAACATTGTACTCTATAAATAACAATCTTACTTTTTTGGCAATAAAACATTGGATATCAGCATTTAGACTAAGAACTTTACCTTTGGCATTAGCATGTATAGTAATGGGTAACGCTTTAGCACTGTCGCATATCTATTTTTCATGGAAGATATTTTTCTTAACTATTCTTACGACTTCTTTACTTCAAATACTTTCTAACATTGCTAATGATTATGGTGATTTTGTTAAGGGAACAGATAACGAAAAAAGAGTCGGGCCAATGCGAACATTGCAATCAGGCGTAATTACCAAGCAGCAAATGCTAATTGCCATAATAATTCTAACTTTTCTATCTCTTTTTACAGGAATTTGGACAATTTATGAAGGCACAAAAGATGCTCCAATTCAATCATCACTTGTTTTGCTTTTCATTGGTATTGGTGCCATTTTAGCTGCAATCACATATACTATTGGAAAAAAAGCTTACGGGTACTATGGATTGGGAGATTTTTTTGTGTTTATGTTTTTTGGTATAGTTGGAGTAATGGGCAGTTGTTACTTACAAAGCGCTGAAATATTAATCATTAATCTATTACCTGCTTCAGCAATTGGGTTATTAAGTGTAGCCGTACTCAATCTAAACAACATGCGAGATATTGTAAATGATAAGGCTTCAGGAAAAAATACGATAGTTGTTAAAATGGGATTGTCCAACGCAAAAAAGTATCATTACTTCTTAATTCTATGTCCTGTTTTTCTTATGCTTTTTTTTAACTATTTAACTTTTTCAAGCTATATAGGCTTCATTTATCTTTTGGTAGTACCTATCCTATTCATTCATCTTAAAAAGGTTCAAAAAACTGATGTTCCTCAAGCCTTAGACCCTGAGCTTAAAAAAGTCGCCTTATCTACATTTTTTATTTCGTTACTTTTTTTCATTGGAGTAATACTTGACTTCCTAATATGAAAGCATCTTGGAAAAAATATGATTTGCATTTTAAAAGGCCAAGCGGGACTTCAAGAGGAATTTTAAAAACTAAAACATCCTATTTTATTTTTTTGGAGGTAAATGGTTTAACAGGGATTGGAGAGTGTGGCTTACTAAAAGGCCTTAGCATAGATGATGTTCCGGAATATGAAGAAAAACTTAATGATGTGTGTCAACGCATTTCGATTTTTGGTGATGACGATACTTTACTAAATAATTTTCCATCCATTCAGTTTGGGGTAGAAATGGCTTTATATGATATAAATAATGGAGCTAAGAAAAAGTTTTTCGACAATCAGTTTTATCAATCGGCAAAAGGAATAGACATTAACGGACTTGTGTGGATGGGCACAAAAGAATTTATGCTGGAACAAATCAAGCAAAAAATAGAGCAGAGTTTTTCTTGCATAAAACTAAAAATAGGAGCTATTGATTTCAATACTGAAATTGAACTTTTAAAAAACATTAGAAAAGAATATTCTGAAAATGACATTGAACTCAGAGTAGATGCAAATGGAGCGTTTTCTGCAAAGGAAGCCTATGAAAAGCTTTCTATTCTCTCCGAACTAAAAATACATTCAATAGAACAACCTATTAAACAAGGTCAATACGAAGAAATGGCAAGGCTATGTGAGACAACGCCTATCCCAATTGCACTAGATGAAGAGTTAATTGGAATAAACTCTTTAGAAAAAAAAGAATGGCTCTTAAAAAACTTAAAACCTCAATACATCATATTAAAGCCATCTTTAGTTGGTGGTTTTAAAAAAAGTGACGAATGGATAGATATTGCTGAAAAAAATAATATTGGATGGTGGATAACTTCAGCACTTGAATCAAACATTGGACTTAATGCAATTGCACAATTCACAAGCTATTTAAACACAAAAATGCCGCAAGGCTTAGGTACCGGTCAATTATACACTAATAATTTTCCATCACCTCTAGTAATAGAAAATGCTAAGCTCTTTTATAGAAAAAATGAAGCATGGGATTTATCGCTTGTAATGAATGATTAAAATTAACGGAACATACTACACTTCTTTAGAAGAGATTAAAAACACCTCATTGAGTTATGAGCTTATTCATTTTTTGGAGTTGTGGTTTAATGATGATGATTTCATCTCTATCAAAACCTCAGGAAGTACCGGAAAGCCAAAAGAAATAAAACTGCTAAAGGAGCACATGATAAATAGTGCAAAAGCTACTTGCGATTTCTTCAACTTAAAAGAAAATCAAACAGCCTTGTTGTGTCTTCCCATTAAATATATTGGTGGGCAAATGATGGTGGTAAGAAGCATCGTTAATAATTTAAATCTTATAATAACCGAGCCATCTTTACAACCATTAAAAAACATTCCCGAAAAAATTGATTTTGCCGCTTTTACTCCTCAGCAGGTTTTCCATATTTTACAAGAAAATAAAGCAGCTTTTGGATTGATTAAAAACATAATTATTGGTGGAGGAGCTATAGACATCAGCCTACAAAACAAACTCAAAACCTTTGAAAACAATATTTTCTCTACCTACGGAATGACGGAAACATGTTCGCATGTTGCGCTAAAGAAAATAAATTCCGATAAAAAAGAATATTTTAATGCACTAGCCAATATTACTTTTGAAACAGATAATAGGGGTTGTCTAATTATTAATGCTTCAGGAATATCAAGTGAAAAAATAACCACCAATGATGTGGTTAATTTAATGAGTAACACCTCATTTGAATGGCTTGGAAGATTTGACAATGTAATAAACAGTGGTGGTATAAAAATTTATCCTGAAGAAGTAGAAGAAAAATTACAGCCTATCGTTTCAAACACTTTCTATGTCACCTCAAAAAAAGATAATGAACTAGGAGAAAAATTAATCTTAGTAATTGAAGGAGATTTGATTGAAGAAAAAAAGGAAATAATTTTAAAAAAGTCTAAAAAGGTTTTACAAAAACATCATACACCTAAAGAAGTAATTTGTTTACCCGTATTTGAAAGAACACCAACTGATAAAATTATTCGAAAGAAGTTTTAAACTAAACTATATATTTAACTGTTTTCTAGTCAATGAAAGAAAAAGTTCTAATAACAGGTGGTACTGGTTATGTAGGTATGCACTTATCGAATCTGTTACATCAAGAAGGATATGAAGTTATTCATCTAAGCAGAAATCCATCAAATAACAACCGGTTCAAAACCTATTTTTGGGATGTTGAAAATCAAAAAATAGATACAAATGCTATTCATAATGTTGACCACATTATCCATTTAGCCGGAGCTGGAGTTTTTGATAAAAGCTGGACCAAAAAACGAAAACAAGAAATTATAAATAGTAGGGTTGACGCTGCAAACTTATTGTTTACTCACATTAAACCGCTAGAGATAAAACCTAAATCATTTATTTCTGCCTCTGGAGTGAACTATTACGGCACAAAAACATTAGAAAAAATATTCACAGAAGAAGACCAACCGGGTAACGATTTTTTAGCTCATTGCTGTGTATTGTGGGAAAAGTCGGCTACTCAGTTTGAGCAGATTGGATTAAGAACTGTAAAATTACGAACAGGAATAGTAATTGGTGAAGAGAGCCAGATTGTAAAACAAATGCTACAACCCATTAAAATGGGGTTTGGCGCTGCTTTGGGTAAAGGAAGCCAATATCTACCTTGGATTCACATTGAAGATTTATGTCAGCTTTACCTAAAGGCAATTAAAGAAACCAATATGACTGGTGAATTCAATGCGGTTGCCCCTACACATATTACTAACAGTGAGCTAACAAATAAATTGGCATCATCTGTCGGGAAAAAAATTTGGTTACCTAATATACCTTCTTGGGTATTGAAATTAGTGTTAGGAGAAAGAGCTGAAGTAATTTTAAACGGTAGCAGAGTAAGCTCTAAAAAAATTGAACAGTTAGGTTTTACATTCAAGTATAAGAATATGGTATTCAATTAAAAAAGCCCCATCTTTCTTTAGATGAGGCCTTAAGCTTGTTAGATTAAGAAATGATTTCTATAACCTAGATATTCTAAATACACTGGATGATTTATGATTATGAAGTTTGAGTAAATAAACTCCTTTACTTTCATTACCTAAATCAATAGTTATTTTATTATCAATAACATTTGATTTTTGTGTTACTATTCTTCCGTCTATTGAAGTAATGGTATAGTTAACTGCTTCGTCATAGCTTCCCATATCTATGGTAAATAATCCATTAGTTGGGTTTGGATAGATGGAGATGTTTCCAAATTCATTTGGACTAATTCCTACATTGTTTATCATTTGACAAGCTGAAGTATCGGTACAACCATTTTTACTTACTACAACTGCGTAAGAACCATTGGTTGTTGCAGTATAGCTTTGGTTTGTTGCGCCACTAATTGCCATAAAGCTACTATCGCAATTTAACCACTGATAAGTAGCACCGGTTTCATTAGCTGTGAAAGTTGACAGGTTTCTGCTTACTGAAGTATCTACTCCTCCATTAACAGTAACAGTAAATGAGCATAATGCTGAATCTCCCTGTGAATTTTTAACCATATAAGTTTCTGTTGTAGTTCCTATTGGGAAAGTTGAACCACTTCCCAAACCGGAAATCATAGTTGTAGCTGTAGAGGATTTGTAGGTTATAACCACTTGTCCATTACCTGATTGTGTTCCACTTGAGAAATTTATAGAAGTAAATAGATTATTGTCTACGTATGAAGAGCCACCGCCCCCACCGCCATTACATCCGCCACTTCCCGACATTCCTCCGCCTCCACCATAGTAGCCTCCGCCTCCGCCTCCGCCACCATTTCTGTTTGCGTAAGCACCACCATCTCCTCCAATTCCCAAAACACCAGCTGTTCCATAAGATCCTGTTCCTGAGCCACCACCAGCTCCTCCATTATTAAGGCCTCCGCCTCCACCCCCACTACCATAAGGACCAGAAGCTCCTCCATTACACCCTCCAGCTAAAGAAGAAGCACAAGCACCTGAGGCTAATCCGCCTCCATAACCATAAGGAGAAGTGCAAAGTGTGCCAGCTCCTCCGTCACCTCCAGCAGGTGAATAGGAAGCTGTTCCTCCAGAACCTCCACCTCCAGCAGCTACCATAATTCTAGAAGTTAACAAAGTATCTCCAGACCTTATATCTGAAGCACCACCTCCGCCTCCAGCTGAAGTGGTTGTTGGACCACTTCCACCAATACCTCCACCATTAAATCCGGCAGAAGGAACTCCTCCCTGCCCACCAACATAAACATAAAGTGTGTCTCCCTGATTAACTGCTACTTTACCTATAGTATAAGCACCTTTTCCTGTGGTAAATCCACCATTTCCTCCTTCAGCACCCCATGACTCAATGGTAAGTGAGTCTACTCCGGCTGGGACAATAAACATTTGCATAGCACCTGTAAAAGCTAAAGTGTCTGAAATTAAACCTCCACCACAAGAATCAATTCCTACAGGTATAGTATAGTTTACAACTGCTCCACATATTCCTGAATCGCTATTTACAGTAATATTTCCAGGACAGGATATACTTGGACATTGGGCGTTTGATTGAACCGCAAATCCAATAGCAGTTAAAATACTTAATGATAATTTTAGTAATTGTTTCTTCATCGTATGTTTTTTAGTTGGTTTTTGAAGTGAAAAGAAACAACAAAATATTATTTTGAGCAAAAATGTAAAAGTCTTTTAGACAAAAAAGCCTCATCTAACGATGAGGCTTTGAGTTTATTAGATTAAGAAGTGATTTTTATAACCTGGTTATTCTAAATACACTTGATGATTTGTGATTATGAAGTTTGAGTAAATAAACTCCTTTACTTTCAT
>CALALS010000074.1 GCA_937925525.1 uncultured Flavobacteriales bacterium
GATGTTAAGTTTTTTGATGTCGATAATGATTCTGATAATGATATTGTTATTGCTAGTGGTGATTCTAAGATATATTTTAGAGAGAATACTGGGGGAGCTGCTTTTGGCACTAACAATATAGTATTTTCTTTTTCTGCTACCAATATTTATTTTTCAGTTGCTGATGTTGATAAAGACGGCTTTTTAGACTTCTCTTATACCGAGTCATCTTCTAATACTGTTGGTTGGTTCAAAAATTCTGGGAATAAAAGCTTTGTTAAATATAATATATCGGTAAATAAGGCACGAAATCCAGTATACAATAGTTTTATGGATATCAATAATGATTCTTTCCAAGACTTACTTGTAACTTCTAGTATTGATAAAAAAATTTCTTTTTATTTAAATAATGGAAATAACACATTTGGTTCTCAGAATTATTTAGTTTATGGAAATGATAGTGTTTCTTCAACTATATTGACCGACTTTGATAATGATGGCGATAATGATATTGTTTCTGGTACCCATGGGGGGAATTTATTAGTAACAGAAAATCTTGGTGCTGGAAAATTTTTAGTGCCAAGAGTTGCATATACTTCATCTAATAGCATATTTGATTTAGTTGAGTTTGATTTTGATAATGATGGAGATAAAGATTTACTTGCTAAGGTTGGGGTTGATGTAAAAGTATTTGAAAATAATTCAGGAGTATATACTCAGTCAAATGTATTTACTAATAATTATAGTAATATGGAGATAGGGGTAATGGATGTAGATAATGATGGTTATATGGATATATTGACAAGAACTACTAGTAATTCTTACTCTTTAGCTTGGCTAAAGAATAATGGGAATAAAACATTTTCATCCATAACGTCACTTGTCTCTAATACTTCAATTAAGGAATTTATAACTTTTGACTACGATAATGATAATGACTTAGATATTTTTTATTGTAATGGAAATATTTCTGTAATAGAAAATATATCACCTGGAGTATTTTCAACACCAATAATAATTTCAAATCCTGGAGTAGATAATATAACGGTATCTGATGTAAATAATGATGGATTTATGGATATTATTGGCGCAGGTTTTCTTAATGCTAAAATAGTTCAAATCAGAAATCTTGGAAATAAGACCTTTGCCTCCGATTCATTAATATTAGGTATAAGCGTTAATGAATTAAAGAGTGCAGATGTTGATGGGGATGGCTTGTTAGATATTGTTGCATATCAGAATTATGTTGATAGATTATATTGGTTCAGAAACAACGGTAACATGACTCACAAGTTTAACTATGTCTTGTTTCCAACTAAATTTAAAAAAATTATTGATATTGACCTTTCAGATCTTGATAATGACGGAGATATTGACTTAAATGTAATATCAAAAAGAGACAATAAGATAGCAATTTTTGAGAACTTCTTTACGTCACAATTTAAAGCTTCGGGTCAAATGTATTGTGACATAAATCAAAATAAAATAAAAGATATATCTGAATTGCCTATTACTTTTGCACATGTTAGTGCATCACCGGGTTCAAAAGCTTCTTATACTAACAATAATGGAGAGTACTTCATTGCACTTGACTCTGGGGCATATAATATTACTTATAGCATAGATACTAATTGGGCTTTATCTACTGACTCAAGCTCTTATTTTGTTAACTTAACCGCTACTCAGCCAAAAGAAGATAGTCTTGATTTTGGATTTTACCCCAAGACTATATTTACAAAAATAATTCCTTCAATAGTTACAAACAACCAAAGGTGTGGTTTTAACTCTGAAATGAATATCCACTATACAAATAAAGGTACAACAGTGCCTTCAGGTATTATTGAACTTACTTTAGATGATTCTATTTCCTATATAAGTTCAAGTGTTTCACCAGATTCTATCAAAGGGAATAATATCTACTGGTCATATGATAGTTTAACTTTTTTTGAAGGTAGGAGAATTAGCCTATTAGTTAAAAACCCAGGTGTTTCTGCTATAGGTGATACATTAATCAATCATCTTAAAGTTTTTGTTTTGGATACATCAGGAGCTGTAACTAATATTTTTTCCGATTCAGTTTCTAGAATATTAACTTGTGCCTATGACCCAAATGTGAAAATATCTGACCCTTTAGGAATAGGGGAGGAAAGGTTTGTGAAAAAGGATGATAGGCTACTATATACTGTGTTTTTCCAAAATACAGGAAATGATACAGCATTTACCGTTATTGTCCGAGATAAAATGGATCCAAACTTAGATTTATCTACTCTTGAGCTTTTAGCCTCTAGTCATGATGTTAAAATTCAAATTCTGAATGGTGTTGTTGATTTTGTATTTAAAGATATATTACTTCCTGACTCGAATATAAACGAACCAGCTAGTCATGGCTATGTTAGATTTTCCATTTTACCAAAAATAGGAGTCCTGCCATTAACTAAAATAAAAAACAATGTTAATATTTATTTTGACTCTAATCCTCCGGTATTGACTAATCAAGTTTTTAATACTATTGAATGCTATAATAAGCCTTTACAACCACAAATTAGTTATAGCTGGCCATATTTAGTGACTTCAACGGGTTATTACTATTATGAGTGGTATGTAAATGATACTCTAATTCAATCATCAAATCAATATAATATTATACCACCCAAAAATGGAAGTTATTATGTGGTAGTTTATGATTCTTTGGGTTGTTTCAATACATCATTAAACTATAATTTTAATGGAACTAGTATTAAAGAAATTGAAGACATTAATTTTTCTATAAACCCTAACCCAACTAAGGATTATATTAATGTTAATTTTAGTTATGAAGTTGAAAGAGGTGAAGTAGTTATCACTGATTTATATGGAAAGGTGATTAATTCTCTTTTAGTACAAGATAAGACTTTCCTTTCTCTAAAATTGAAAGATTTATCTGGAGGAGTTTACTTAGTTACTCTTAAAGATTTTAAATTAAATAGAACATTAACTAAGAAATTTATTGTTATCGATTAAAAAAATGAAAGAAACCAATTTTCAATTTCCCAACCAGAGAAGCTTATATAAGGGTAAAGTTCGTGATGTATATAATATCAATGATGAAAAGCTAGTCATGGTTGTTTCAGACAGAATTTCGGCATTTGACTGTATTTTACCTAAAGCAATTCCTTTTAAAGGTCAAGTGCTTTGTCAAATTGCTACTTATTTTTTGGAGGCTACTAAAAATGAAGTGCCTAATTGGTTAGAAACTGTGCCTGACCCAAATGTAATGGTGGGAAAAATATGTAAGCCGGTGAAGGTGGAGATGGTAATTAGAGGTTACTTAGCAGGTCACGCATGGAGAGAGTATAAAGCAGGAAAAAGAGTGTTATGTGGAGTAGCGTTGCCTGAAGGAATGAAAGAAAATGATAAATTTCCACAACCTATAATAACTCCTAGCACAAAGGCAGATGAAGGACATGATGAAGATATTTCCAGAGAAGAAATTTTAAAACAAGGTCTGGTTTCCGAAAGGGATTATATAAAAATGGAGGAGTACACCCATAAGCTTTTTGCTATTGGTACTGAAATGGCAAAGCAGCAGGGATTAATATTAGTTGATACAAAATATGAATTTGGATACTATAATGGTGAAATTACATTGATGGATGAAATCCACACACCTGATTCTTCCAGATATTTTTATGCCGATGGATATCAAGAAAGACAAGATAAAGGGGAGAAGCAAAAGCAATTGTCCAAAGAGTTTGTTCGTGAGTGGTTAATGGCTAATGGATTTCAGGGGAAGGAAGGACAAAAAATGCCCGATATGCCCGATAGCTTTGTAAATGAAGTAACAGCTCGTTACATAGAGCTTTTCGAAAAAATTACAGGAAGAAAATTTGAAAAAGCTGATACCAATAATATTTTAGAAAGGATAGAAAAAAATGTTCTAAGCGTAATTTAGCTTACTTTTTTTTTCTCGATTTTAGTTTTTAGCTCAATAATTATTTTTTTTAGGTTTTCTTCATTTGATTTTTGAGTTTTTAGCTCATTCAATTCTTTTTCGCTAAAAAAGTGAATAAATAAATTAGTGCCCAGTACTTTTCCTGTTTTTTGTAAAAGATTTGTGTCAATACTTTTACGCTCAAAAATTTCATATATATTTCTTCTGGAGTAATTAATCATTTCGGCAAATTCAGTTATCTTAATACCTTTTCGCTTCACTTCTTTTTTAATTTCCTTTCCTAATATGAATTGCCATACACCGAAAGTCAATATTTTAATGGCAACTGACACTCTAATTTTGAGTGTTTTTATTTCACTTTGTATGAAATTAATTTGCACATTTTTTTTAAAAAAAACTATACCTGCTTATTAATCTTTAAATTTTATATGGCGATTCTAATGTTTCAAGTCAAAGCTATGAAGCTGCTCAAATTTTAGAAAACTAATCTTTTAATTTTAAAAACTAAAAGCCGTACATTTGAAGTACGGTTTTTTTTATTTTAGGTAATATGAAGCATCTCCTAACGCTATGTGTAATGCTATTTCTACTTTCCTGTAAAGAAAGCGAATTAGATAAGAGTGATTTCGAAGTTGAACAGCTTGAGTTTTCAGATTTTTTTAAAACTGAATTTGAGATAGATTTAACCCAACAAAAATTAAAATACAAAACCATTCCCTCAGCATTATGGTTAAAAGGAAAATTTATACATAATGATAGTACTTATTATGCCTTGGCGGACGTATTTCCCGGCTATTTATATTTTTATAATGCGCTAAGCAAAACAATTACGAAAGAAATAAAGCTGCCTAAGGCTGATAATTGTCAGTACCCATATTATATTAATGTAGCTTCTTTTGACTCTATTATTTATTTAGATAAATTTAATCAGAGTATTGTAATAGCGGATACTTCTGGTATTAAACGAAAGTATTACCCCAATTTTTCAAAACGGTTTCATGAATATATGATTTATAATTCTTCATTTTCTCGTTCTGAATTAGTGGAGGGAAAGCTCGTAATGAACCCCTGGATAGCCTACGGAAAAAATCGTGAAAAATTTTATGTAAACTATGATAGTCTGATGGATTTAAGACCCATGATATCATTGTATGATTTTGCAAAAGACAGTATTATAGAAATTCCGGTAAAACCTTATTTAAAAAGAAATACCGGGAAAAGTCGAATTTATGATGCTGGTTGTTTTTATACCTTTAATGCTCCTAAAAAAGAGCTTATACTTTTTGATATGGCTTCTGATACCTTACTAATATATAATATACTTACCAAAAAAGTAAAAAGAGACTATATAAAAAACTCAAGTATCTCTTTGCAACCTATTATAGTTACAAACGGTGGAGATGTAGGGACATTTTTAAAAGAAATAGAAAATTTAGTTTCATCAAGAATGTATTATATACCTCAAAAGGACTATTATGTTAGAACCTTGAAATATAATGAAAAAAAGGGAGAACTAGTGAATGAAAGACTGCTTATACAAATCATAGACACAAAGTTTAATGTAACCACAGAATTTTTCGCACCAAAAGAGTACTGGGCATCTACAATGTCTTTACCCGATGGGATTTATTTATTAAAAGCAGATGATGTAAATCAAAAATTAAGTTATGCGAAGTTTAAGTACTATTAGCTGTATAATTTCTTTTGTGCTACTTTCTTGTTCGGAAGCACCAAAATCCGAAAAGGAAGAATCGAATATTATTGACTATATCTATCAAAATTTTGCTATTCCTCAAAAAGAGATTCAGTTTATTTTTGTTTTAAACCCAAAAAATAATTGTGGAGCATGTCAAAAGGTGGCATTTGAACTAAGTACTCAGTATAAAGAAGAGGTAACGATAGTAGCACCTTTAAAATTAGCCAGATTTTATAATCAACCAAATGTTTTAACAGATGCTTCCGGTGAAGTTTTTAAACGCATGGGCTCAAGTTTTAACTCTAAGTTGTATTTAGTAAAAAATAAAAAATTAGTTAAAGAGTTTATTGTTTCTCCGGGAAATGAGCAGGAAATACTAAATGAGATAAAGTCTTTAAAAATTTAGCTTACCTTTTTATTTTCTCAAATAACTTTTCAATTCCTCCAATAAACTTCTTTAATACATTAAAGTAAAGCGTAATAATAAGTATGATAGACATTACCCATATTACTAGCTGATTAAACCAAAATGTAGGTATTTTTGAACCAAATATTTTTTTAGTTGGTGCAAAGAAATGCCCCCTAACACCATCTGCATCTAAATAAATCGGGTCTGCTTTTTGGTAAAGCCTATCACCAATTTCAAGAATTTTATTTAATTCTGTTTTAGCAGTTACTAAATCACTTAAATTATCATTAGTGTAATTATTCTTTTTATCTAAAAATTGTTTTTTACTTGTTTCGTCTTTATTTAACTCAACAATTAGATTATCCTTTTTATCGTAAGCAGCGTTATATTTTTTAATGTAATGTTTCTGAAGTGCATATAAATAACTCTTTAGTTCAGCTAAAACTTCAGGAGTAAGCTTTTCGTGAGTGAGATATTCTGCTTTGTCAAACTTAACTTCTTTATTTTTTGATAATTCAATTTCTACCTCATTCTTAATCAATTTCATGATTTGTTGTAGCTCTTCTTCCGGCATTCCGTCTCTTTTTCCATTTTGGTAGCTACTTACATTATCATTCATTTTTGGCAACCAAAAGTTCTTTTTAAACTCAGCTGCTTTTAACTCCTTATCAATTTTATAAAATTGCTTTTCAAAGGCATTGTTTTTAAACTGGTTAACAGCCAATGCTTCAAAAGCCCACCTTGAAGCCATTACTTCTCCAACCACCGGAACTTTATCTTGAATAGTAACAGTAGGGTTGAGTTTATCAAACTTAACAATTACACCACTTAAAATAAGTTGTGGTATAATCAAAAACGGAATTAATATGTAAATAGTAACAGCCGAATTAAAACTTGCTGAAATATTTAATCCCAACATATTTGCAAAGCAAGCAGTAGTAAATAACACCATCCAATATTCAAAAAACATTCCTTGAATACCTAACACCATATTTCCAACTAAAACAAAACTAAATGTTTGAATAGCTGATAAAATAAACATGATACTAATTTTTGAAACCAAATAACTTCCTTTACTTAAATTCAGGAATTTTTCACGTTTTAAAATCTTTTGGTCTCTGATGATTTCCTCAGCACTAACCGTTAAACCAATAAACAAGGCAACAATTACTGACATAAAAATGTAGGCAGGTATGTTCTCGTTTTCTCTAAAGAAATAACCAAGTTCATTAGAAGCATCAGTGTTATAATATCTAATCAAATACGATAATATAAAAGCAAGTACAGGTGCTTCTAAAAGGTTGATGGCGAGATATTGCTTGTTAGTTAATTTTGATAAAACATCTCTGGTGATGAAAACCTTAAACTGTTTTAGTTTACTAGGTATTTTAAAGCTAGTTGTAGGCTTTTCATCCGTTTTTATATGTGCTTTATATAATTGCTCAATTTTTTCAAGGTAATGCTTGTACCACTGCTTAGGAGATACTTTTCTGTTGGTGGTTTGATTTCCGTACTCATCAACAACCTTTGATTCAATGATGTTGAATATTTGTTCCGGATTTACATTACCACACGTTCTACACTCACTTTCCTTGGCATTTACATGGTTTACCATTTCTTTAAAGTAAACTACGGCATCTACAGGGTTTCCGTTGTAGATTGGGTAGCCACCTGTATCAAGAATAAGTAATCTATCAAACATTTTAAAGATGTCTGAAGATGGTTGGTGAATAACAACAAATATTAATTTACCTTTTAAAGCCAATTCTTTTAAAAGGTCCATAATGTTTTCAGAGTCTCTGGAAGATAAACCGGATGTTGGTTCATCTACAAATAATACACTTGGTTCTCTTATTAATTCAAGGGCAATATTTAGTCTTTTTCTTTGACCACCACTAATTGTTTTATCTAGCGGGCTTCCTACTTTTAAATCTTTAGCTTCATATAAACTAAGGCTAGTAAGCGTATCAGCAACCAACTTTGCAATCGACTTATCATCTAAAGAGCTAAAGCAAAGTTTGGCATTATAAAATAAGTTTTGGAAAACCGTTAATTCTTCAATTAGTAAATCATCTTGAGAAACATAACCAATAACTCCTTCAATTTTATCTTTTTCTCTATGAATATCAACTCCATTAATCAGAACTTGCCCTTTTGTTGGCATGTATGTCCCATTAAGTAAGTTAAGTAAGGTAGATTTTCCAGCTCCACTGGCACCCATAATTCCAACCAATGAACCCGATTCTTCACTGAAATTGAAATTATATAATCCCATATTTCCGCCTTTGAACTGGTACTGAAGGTTTTCAACCGAGAACACAATGTTTTCTGTAACCGTGTCACTTAAGAAGGTCGAAATAATATCAGAGTAATATATAGGTTGAACTTTAGGACTTCTGATAGAAGAGCCTTGAGTTAAAATATAGGCACGTTCCGGACTAAAAATTTGTCCGTTCAGGAAAATCTCTTCTTTTCCAAAATATCTGATAAAGAGCATGTTTACACTCTTTATTCGAATTACTTTTAATAGACCGTCACCAATTCCGTCAGAATAAATATGTTTGGCGTGCTCGTAGTTTACTTCCTTCTTATTATTTATTATAAGAGTGGTGTCAACATCATCCACTTCATGGATGGATTGTCCGATAAAGTTTGTGCAAAGCGTATATTCTTCTTTGTTGATGTTAAAAGTCTCAGCAACTGTAGAAATGAATTCAAACTCTTGCTCTGAAGGAGCTTCATTAGAATAGATGAATTCAATTAGACGAATAAGTACAACTATCTTTTGACGTTGTGCTAGTTCTTCATTTATTTGAGTACAGATTCTTAATACCTTAACTGAGTTAACAGAGGTTCTTTTTCTTTTCTTTTCTCCGTCCTTAGTCTTGGTTTTTTCTTCAATGAATTGGTCGTACAGTTCTAAGTAAACTGTTACTAAATCTTCATTTAATTGAGATTTAAGAAAGGCTTCAACTACTGTTCTACTATTGCTTGACTCCGTGTCAG
>CALALS010000075.1 GCA_937925525.1 uncultured Flavobacteriales bacterium
GCTGAGATTGAAAACAAGAAAGAAATCATTAAAGAAGCAAAAGAATACTTAGATGGCAGAAAGCAAGACTTAAAGACCAAGAAGTCTGAGTTAGATGAAATTATTAAAGAAACGGAGAAAGAAGAGAAATCGTTAACCAAACAATCTAACGAAGCGAAAGCTGAAATTGAAAGCAGACTGACTAATGCATACGACAGGATAAGAGATAATTCTAAAAACGGTTTAGCGGTAGTTACTATTGAAAGAGATGCTTGTGGCGGTTGCTTTAACAAAATACCACCTCAAAGACAATTAGATATTAAAACTCACAAAAAAGTGATTGTTTGTGAGCACTGCGGTAGAATTTTAGTGGATCCGGAAATTAACGGACCAATTGAAAAGCCGGAAGCTGAAGAAGCTCCAAAGAAAAAAAGAACTACCAGACGTAAAACTACTGCTAAAGCAAAAGCCAAGTAGTTTTAATACTAAAAAATAAACTTAAAAGCCTCACCATTTGTGGGGCTTTTTTGTACCTTTGTAGCATGAACATTTTACCTATCATATTAGTAACGGTTACACTTTTGGCGCTTGCATTTGCAGGTATAGCCATTAAAATACTGGTAAAGAAAAACGGTAAATTTGCCGGTACTTGTGCCAGCAACAGTCCGTTTTTAAAAGAAGAAGGAGCCGTTTGTGGTTTGTGTGGTGCAAAGCCCGATGAGCAATGTAAAAATGAAGACAACTAGTCTTCCAGTGTAGAAAACACTTCTAGTTCTCCTTTTTCATTTTCATAAATTAAATACACATCAATGGGCAATTTATTGTTTGCAATAAAGGTCTTTGATTTTTCTACGCCCAACACCATTAAAATAGTAGCCAGGGCATCAGCAGAGGCGCAATTATCCGCAAAAACAGTAGCACTTAGTAAATTGTGTTCAACAGGAAATCCATTGGCAGGGTTTAGCGTATGCGCATATTTTTTTCCGTCAAGCATATAAAACTTTCGGTAGTTTCCGCTTGTGGCCATTGCTTTATCATTCAGCGGTAGTATGGTTTGGAATTCTCTGGTTTCAGCATCGGATAAAGGTTTATCAATCGCTATTTTCCAGCTCTCTCCTTCTCCTTTGTTGCCTCCGACAATTATTTCTCCGCCTACTTCAATAATATAATTCTCAATATTATTTTCCAATAAATAATTAGAAAGCACTTCTACGTAATAACCTTGCGCAATGGCTTTAAAATCTAACGAAGTTCGTATAGAATCATTTGTATAAGAAATAGCGCCATTATTCATGGCAAAAAAGCGACTCATTCCGCAGTATTGCATTAGAGAATCTATCGCCAAGCTATCAATAGCGGAAATGCTTTGCTTCTTTTCTGCTCCAAAGCCCCAATAATTGCTTAGCTGCCCCATGCTTATATCAAATGCGCCATCAGACAATACATTCCACTGATAAGACAAGTAAATGAGATTTTTAAAATGATGGTTTTTCAATGCTTCTTCAAAGTTTATTTGATTGTTGTTAAACTCAGAAACCACTGAAGATTTTACGTAATGCGATACCGCATTATCTATTTCTGTAAAAATGGAATCAATGGAAGATTTTTGGATAGTACTCTTTTCAGAAACATAAGAAATGGCATAGGTTGTTCCCTGAGCCTCTCCCACCATCTTTTGAATTTGGGTTGTTTTGTTAACGCAAGAATTAAAAAGAAGAATTATACAAATTAGTATCGGCAGATTTCTCATTACTCTTCTTGTATTTCCCATGTGTGGTCTGAAAGAAATTTAACGGAAGCCAAAAAGCTTTTATAGGGTAATGATTTTCCCCACTGTTTTGGTGGAACCATAGAAAGCAGCTTCTCTCCGTTTTTGCGCTCGTATAAGTAATACGTATGCCCGATTAACGGTTCAAAGCCTGTTACCGCATTATAAATCTCTCGGCTAATGACGATTCTGTCTTGTATTTTTTTGGCCTGCTTGGCAAGTAATTCTATCTGTTCTTTTATTTGAACCAGTTGTGTATTGGTTTGCTCTACCATTGCACTCATGGCTCTTCCCTTCACTTTCCCTATATCTACAGGCTTTACCACTCCGCTTCCCACATGATGAGCGTACTCCAACAATCCCGGTGTATCCGTTACCTTGTCTTTGTCTATAGGATTTTGAAAATCATCTTCCATAGTACAAAAGTAGCTATTCTAAATAATTTGAAAATAGTTAGGCGATATCTAGTTCTGCCCTAATGGTAAAGAAACTGTAATCATCAAAGGCATCATCAAAAAAATACTCTACTCGGCAAGCTCTTGAATAAAGATTAAGCAAGCCTACTGAATTTAATTCATCTTTTGATAGTTGGCTTAGTTGCTCTTTTGACTTTCCTTCTAATTTAGACAAGATGCTTGTTAATTTTTCTTTTTGCTCAGCCGTTACAAAGTTTCCGGAAGTAAAATAATAAGTGGTCATGGCTTTGTTTTTGCCAATAGCAATGACACCAGATTTTCCGCCATCTATGCTCATATCAGCATGAAGCATCATATTTTCAACCAGCTCAGCAATAATATAAAACCCTTTCCCTGCCAAATCTTTATCGCCAATTGAACGAATGTCACCTTCCGCCATTTTCAACACTTCTTGCAGTGATTCTGCCGTAAAAGCACCTCTATGTAAAAAATGAAGATTGGTTTCCGCAATTTGCAAATGAAGCTGAACCGCTTTTTTAAATAAATCGGCTGCATCTCCTTGTAAAGACTTGTTTTCATTGATGCAAGCTTGCATAATAAACTGAGTATGGTTTTTATCTAATGGAACAAAATCGGCTTGTATTTTATTTCCCGATTTTCTGGCAATATCTATTAATCCTAGCCCTGCTCCTCCTTTATCGGTAACATCTCCTTCGGCTAATATTTGCTTATAAAGCGATTTTAGCTCCTCCTCATTTAATGAGTTTATCGATTCAATTTTTTTCTTTAGAACGTCAATATTAGTATTTACAATAGTATTAGCGGTAGTGATGTAATAAGTCCCTTCTTTATTCTGAATCAATAAGCCTGCATTAGCCTCATTTTGCTTTTCAATAATTTGATGACGAGTAATGTTTTGAAGGCTTTCAACTAATATGTAATACACTCGCTTTTTTAGCTTAGCCGATTGCTCAGAGTAGTCTAAATTAGCTTCAGCAAAAGACAATAAAACATCATTTATACCTACAGAGAATACTCCATTGCAGACATAGGAAAAGTGCCCATTTTTCAGGGTTTTATATAAACCGTAAAGAGAGTGAGTAACCTCTTCTGACACCATTAAAATAAATTCTTAATCGATAAAAATAAAAGATTAAAGGGTAATTCGCAAACCTTCATCGGCCAAAATAGTCAATTCATGGTGTAACTGTGCCTCTTTCAGTAACTTATCTACGTATTTATACCTAGAAGAAAAATGCCCGATAACTAGTTTTTTAGCATTTGCTTCTTTGGCAACTTTTCCTGCCTGAGATGCTGTAGAATGCATGGTCATTTTTGCAAGCTTAAGCAGCGAATCATCAAATGTAGCTTCATGATACAAAACATCTACATCTTTGGTGTATTGGGAAGTAGATTTTAAATAAACGGTATCAGTACAATAGGCGTAGGATTTGGGTTTAGCCGCTGGTTCTGTAAGCATAGTATAATCTAATTCATTTCCGTTAACATCCTTGATGTTTACTCCTTGCTTGAGCTTTCTTAGTTCAGCAACAGGGATATCATATTTCTCCAGTTCTTCTTTCTTTATTTTCAGCGGCTTTACTTTTTCTTTAAACAAAAATCCATAACAAGGAATATGATGTTTTAAAGGAAAGGCAAATACTTCAGAAGTTTTGTTTTCGGTCAATAATTGAAGTTTATCAGCTATTATTTCAATAAATACAAGCTCATAGGAAAGATAACAATTAGTAGCTTTTAGCTGCTGCAGAATGATTTCTTTAAGTCCCGGAGGAGAATAAACAGTGAGCTTGGTTTTACGACCTAATAATTGATAAGTGCTAATTAAACCAATTAACCCAAAAAAATGATCGCCATGTAAATGACTAATAAATATGTGTTGAATTCGCTGAAATCTGATTTTCTCTTTTCTCAATTGCAGTTGAGTACCTTCACCGCAATCCATTAAAAAATAGCTTTGCTCAATATTTACAAGCTGTGAAGATGGGTTGTGATTTAAAGTAGGTGTTGCGGAGCCGCAACCAAGAATCAATACAGAGAATGGCATCTAATTAATTATCACCCAAACCTTTTTCAATTTCCTCCATAAAAAGAAAATCAACGGCTTCATTAACGGTAGGTGTAATGTTTAAGATAGAATCCAGTTGTGAAATTTCTATTAGTTTTAAAACTGATGGCTGTAAACCACAAAGCACAAAGGTACCTCCAGCTTCCTTTGATATTCTATTACCCACCAAAATTGCACTTAAACCGGAAGAATCACAATATCTTGTTGAAGATAAGTCCATAATGATATTCTTTTCACCATTGTTGCCAATTACAACTAATTCAGATTTAACTGATGGTGCTACAAGTGTGTCCAGCTTTTCGGCAGTTACTTTAAACAAAGTGTACTTTTCTTCTTTCTGTGATGTATAACTCATTCTAAGTGGCTTTGTACAAAGATAATGATTTTAGTTAATCGACAATTTTAACGGTTAATTTTTGCCGCAAGAAGATAAATGACTGCCATTCTAATGGCTACGCCATTTTCTACCTGATTTAAAATAATGGAGTGCTCTGAGTCGGCCACATCACTCGTAATTTCCACCCCTCTGTTTATAGGACCCGGATGCATGATAGTGATTTTCTTTTTCAATCCATCCAACACTTTTAAATCTAAGCCGTAGCGCATAGCGTACTCTCTAATTGAAGGAAAGTATTTTTCATCTTGCCTTTCCAGTTGTATTCTTAACATCATGGCTACATCACACCAGTTTAAGGCTTCTTTTAAATCATAAACTACTTCTACTCCCAAGTCAGATATAAATTTAGGAATAAGCGTAGGCGGTCCGCAAACTTTTACTTTTGCACCTAGTTTATTCAGGCAAAATATGTTTGAAAGTGCAACTCTTGAATGAAGAATATCACCTACAATCACAATATTTTTTCCTTTTACGTTGCCATATTTTTCTCTGATAGAGTATGCATCTAAAAGTGCTTGCGTTGGATGTTCATGTGCACCGTCTCCGGCATTTATAATTTTAGCATTTACATTTTTGGACAAGAATAAAGCCGCACCGGGAAAAGCGTGTCGCATTACCACCATATCCACTTTCATCGCCAAAATATTGTTTACTGTATCAATTAGCGTTTCTCCTTTGGTTACTGACGATGAAGAAGACGAAAAATTCACTACGTCTGCTGAAAGTCGCTTTTCGGCTAATTCAAATGATAGTTTTGTTCTGGTAGAGTTTTCAAAAAATATATTGGCAATGGTAACATCACGGAGTGTTGGCACTTTTTTGATAGGACGATTAATAACTTCTTTAAAGCTATCTGCTGTATGAAAAATAAGTTCGATATCTTGTTTGGTAAGGTATTTTATTCCTAAAAGATGATCTACACTTAATTGTTCTTCCATATTACTTTTCTGTATATAAAATTACTTTATCCTCTCCCTCCTTCTCTTTCCAGCTAACTATTACTTTTTCTTCAGCTACAGAGTCAATTTTTTTACCTACATAATCAGGTTGAATGGGTAGTTGACGACTAAACCTTCTATCTATCAATACCAAACATTCCACTTTTTTTGGCCTTCCAAATGCCAACATGGCATCTAATCCTGCTCTAATAGTTCTTCCTGTGTATAATACATCATCAATCAAAACAACTTTTTTGTTTTCAATTGAAAATTCTATATCGGTCTTGGATGGAACAAGCGGTTTTTCTCTTCGTCTAAAGTCATCTCTATAAAAAGTAATGTCCATATTACCTTTATCTAAGTCAGAATTTTTAAGAATAGACTGGAGTTCTTTAACGATTCTTTCGGCCAAAAAAACACCTCTTGGCTGTAAACCTATGATAGCTGTTTCAGAAAAATCTTGATGGTTTTCAATTAATTGATGGCAAAGCCTTTGAATAGTAAGCTGAAATTTTAGACCTTTAAGGAGAACCCTTTCGTTTTTCATTCTAAAAAGCAAAAGTAGTTAAAAAAATGGAAGGTACAAGCAAATAATTTTACTTAATGTTACTTTTAAACTCTTCCATAAACTTTTCTGAAGGAGTGTTTTTATAATGTCCTTCACCGAAATAAACCAAAACAGGCTCAATTTGTTCCGGTGTCATATAGCTGGCAATAGCCTGAATAAGATTTAACTCTTCATCTAAATACACAATGGTTGGATAACCTAAACGCCCATCTTGAGCTGCCATATATGCAACCTGATGCGCTGACCTTCCTCCCGTTGGGTTTGGGTTTATATACATCTTACCATTAAACATGATAGTATCTTTTGTTTCGGCATTTAGCTTAACAGCATAATACTTTTCATTAATATATTTAGAAATATAAGGATGGTCAAAGGTATTCGCATCCATTTTTTTACACCAGCCACACCAGTCGGTATAAACATCAATTAATATTTTTCTGGGTTCTTTTTTATTCAACTCCTGTGCTTCTTCAAGTGAAAGCCAATTTATTGGATGTTCATTCTTTGCCTTAAAATTAGTATTAGCAAATAGAAAAATTACTCCGGAAACAACTAGCAGTATTGGAATTATCTTTTTCAATATTAATTATTTAATGCCGTGCATTTTCTTTTGTCTTAAGGGTATCTTCAACTTGAGTAGATAGTTGGTTTAACATTGTTCCAAAAACACCTATGTTATTTATTGGTTTATTATTGATTAAAATAGAATCTGGTATTTCATCAAACCCTATTAATTCGAAATTAAAGATAAAATAACATTCACAGGCTTCATATTCATAATAAAACAAAGTATCCTCATCTTTAATTTTAACACCACTCGGTATATCTATTATTCTTAAATCTAAAACACCATTTTCATAGTCAAATCCAGCAACATTCCTATTTAAAGATATAGCACAATTCATCCAATGACCTATTTCTAATTTTAAAATATTTGAATCAAGAGACTGGCTTATAAGCTTTCCAGAATCTTGAAAGCATTCTGTCAAACATTCAGTAACATTAAAAACTCTGACTCTCTCGTTTTTATGTTTTTGAACGTATGCATCTATTATTTCACTTTCAGGTATAATAATGTTTTCACAAGAAAGCAGTAAAATAAAATTAATATATAACAAATATCTAAACAAGGCTAACCTAAACCACTATTTAATACCGTGCATTTTCTTTTTAAGTAGTGGATTCAACAATAGCATTACCACTCCTGCACCAATTGGAATTAAGGTAAATATTAAAAAGAAAGTTGCCATAGAGTATGACTCAACAATTTTATCAATAAAACTACCTGTAAATCCAGCTAAGAAGTTAGCAAAGAAGGTTGCTAAAAACCATATACCAAACATAAACCCAACTAAGTTAGCCGGAGAAAGTTTACTCACATAAGAAAGTCCAACCGGTGAAACACATAGTTCTCCTAATGTATGGAACAAGTAAGCTAAAATCAAGAAAATCATACTAACAGAGGCTACTTTTGCGCCTTGAGGAATTCCTAACGAACCATAAGCTAATATACCAAATCCAAGACCTAATAATACAAGGCCAATTGCAAATTTAACCGGACCTGATGGGTTTAGTTTGCTTTCCCATATTTTAGAAAACAATGGAGCAAAAGCAATGATGAAAAATGAGTTGAGAATACCAAACCAAGAAGCCGGAACTTCAGCAGTTTCAGCATTAAACTCACGTTTAATCATCCAAATTACTATACCCCAAATAATAACAAAACTAGAGCCCAGAAAAATATTAGATAATGAAAGTTTACTGAATGTTTGTTTAAACAACAATACCAATACCCATGATATAATAAGCATAGGAACTACTGTTAGGATAGTATTGAATACTTTAAATATCATAGCCCCATCTCCTTCAAGTACTCTATCTGTATAATCATTAGCAAAAATGGTCATTGAGCCACCCGCCTGTTCAAATGCCCACCAAAAAAAGATGGTGAAAAATGACAAGACGCCTATCACAATTAATCTATCTCTTTTAACATGAGGTTCTACTACTTCATCTGTAACTTCTTCTTTCTCCACTTCGCCTTCCAATGCAGTTGAGTCTAAAAAGTTTCCATCTTTATCAGCAAGTAGCCCAATTTTTCCGAATATTTTTTGTGCAAAATAAAACTGAAGCATTCCAATAAGCATAAATACACCTGCTAATCCAAAACCATAACTCCAGCCCACTTTTTCTCCAATATATCCACAAAGCAAAATTCCTAGAAACGCACCGGCATTTATACCCATGTAAAATATAGTATAACCCGCATCTTTTTCTTTACCCTGATTTTTATACAACTGACCAACCATTGAGGAAATATTTGGCTTAAACAATCCATTACCTAATATCAATAATGCTAATCCAATAAAAAAGAAAGGAGAGGCAAATATTTCTAACGCCATTGAAGCGTGCCCCATCGTCATCAATAACGCGCCAATTACTACAGCTTTTCTGTAACCCAAAAGCTTATCTGCTATTATTCCTCCAAATATTGGAGTAACATAAACTAAACCTGTGTACCAAGCATATAACATCAAAGCATCTGCTCTTTCCCAGCCCCAACCTTCATCAATTAAAGAAGAAACTAAAAACAGCACCAACAAAGCACGCATACCGTAATAACTGAAACGCTCCCACATTTCAGTAAAGAATAATACAAACAATCCGGCAGGATGGCCTAAAACTGTTTTTTGATTTAATTCACTTCCTCCAAACTTAAATCCGTTTGATGGTGTGTTAGACTTTAGTTCATTACTATCAAGAGCCATAATTAAAGGTTTTTATAGATGTATTCTGTCATCATAGTATACAAGTGCATTCTGGTTAATCCACCATATATTCCGTGATTTTTATTAG
>CALALS010000076.1 GCA_937925525.1 uncultured Flavobacteriales bacterium
CTGAGAAAAATGGTTTTTTATGTTCACTAACAGACCATTCTTTTTGAATTGACGGATGATTTATTCCAACAACTTGGTTTGCTTTTATTTCTCCCTTTCTCCAAAAGGCAAGCGTGTATAATTTAGTTTTTGAAGTATCAGTAGTAAGTAAAAAAGCAAGCTGTGTTCCGGCTTTGTCAAAGGCTAAGTGTTTTGCTTTACCCGGTCCGTTGTAAAGAACAATTTCTTTGGTGTCATAAGGTTTAATAATCACTTTTACTGAATCTAACGAATCTTTCCATTCGCAAATAAATCCTGCAGTTTCACCACCATCTGAAATAGCATACTCTTTTACATTTTCGACTTCAAACTTTTTATTGTTTGTCGGGTTCCAATAAACGGCAGTTTTTCCATCTTTTTTTACTTTTTTCTCCGGCTCTTCTTTTTTCTTTTTACACTTTTTCTTCTTCTTTTTTTTCTTTTTCTTGGAAGTATCTTTTTTAGGGTCGTCTACTGCTTTGTGATAAACTAGCCATGAAGAACTGTCTTTAGGAAAAGCAAAACTTTTAACGTTGGGTATTTTTATTAAACTATCTTGCTGAAAGATGTAAATACCTAATGTATCTTTTGGAAAATCATCAGGTTTTTTCTTGGCTATTTTTAGTTTTCTGATGGTGTCTTCCTGAGCAATAATATGCAAAGCAGCATACTTTGAGCTTGGAGATATTTTTCCATTTTTTCCTCTGGGAATACTGTCGGTAAAAGGTTTATCAGGATTGGCAATATAATACATGCCGTCCCCTTTATGGGGATAAATTTCATAACTTACCCATTGTCCATCATTACTAATCTCTGTATTAGTGATTGACTCCCAGCCATCATAAACTTCGGGCGTAATAATTTTTTTGTTAGGATTTTGTGCACTTACATGAAAGCAAAAGCAGAGAAAACTTACAGTTATTATTATTTTTGAGAACTCTTTCAAATTTTAGTTGTGCAATTCAGAACAATAATAAACAATAAACCTTTACCGTACAAAATTGATTACGACAAAGTTCTGTTTTTCTTAGGCTCTTGTTTTTCAGTAAACATAGGGAGGCGATTTGAAGACAGAAAGTTTAATACATTGATTAATCCTTTCGGTAATATATATAACCCTGTTTCTATTTTTGAAAATATAACCAGAACATTAAATAATAAGGAAGTATCAGATGAAGAAATTATTTTTTCTAATGAACTTTATTTTTCTTTTTTCCATCATACGTTATTGGCTAATACCAACAAAGAAGCTTACAAAACAGGACTTAACAAGCTTATTGATGAATCTCACAAGTCGATTTTAAGTGCTGATGTATTAATTATTACGTTAGGTACAGCATGGGTTTACGAAAATAAATCGAACAAAAAACTGGTTGCAAATTGCCATAAATTACCTTCTTCTCAATTTGAAAAAAGAGTATTAAACGTTAAAGAAATTACGTCATGTTTTAGTGATGTATTTAAAGAACTTAAAAAATTTAACCCTAATCTCAACGTAATTTTTACCCTTAGTCCGGTTCGGCATATTAAAGACGGAATAGAAGAAAACAACCTTAGTAAAAGCATTTTGAGAGTCGCTATTCAGGAGATAGTAGATTATTACGAAGACTGTTTTTATTATCCTTCTTATGAAATTATGATGGATGATTTAAGGGATTATCGATTTTATGAGAAAGATTTAATTCACCCGAATGAACAAGCGGTGGAATATATATGGCAGAGTTTTTTAGAAAAAGTAGTTTCTGAAAATGCCAAACAAACAATTAATAAAGTGGAAAAAGTTTTAAGTGCCGCAAATCACAAACCATTCAATAAATTTACTCAATCACATCAGAAGTTTATTGAAAAAGCATTGGCTGAAATTGCAGAACTAGAGAAAGAATTACCGGGAAAGTTTGAGCAGGAAAGAGGGAAGCTAATCAATTAGTTTTTTTGGTTTTTCTTTTAAACTCATGTTTGCAATTTCCACATTTAAAAATAGTTTCAACATATAAAGGATAAGTAAAAAGTAAAAGCGATAAAAGGAAAGAAAAAATGCCTTTTACACTTTTTATCATAGTTGTGTACTGCCCAATAATATTAGCAGAATTGCATTTTGGGCAACAAATGGTTTCTCCATTTTCATCAAGGTATTCTGATTTTTGAACTTCAATTAAAATGGATTTAGCTTTTTCAAAATCATCTTCGCTAACTTGCACTTTAACTCCTCCAACTGTGATATTCCAAAGTGGGTTTAAGCCTACTGTGTGTTCGTCAAGAATAAACGAAGTAACTCCCTCACTTTCCAGTTTGCTTCTTAAAATATGTGCGTCAACTGCTGAATTAAATACTTGAAGCGTTACTAATTGCATTATCCAAAGCTAATTCAAAAATTCATTTAAAATATTATCCAACAAATTATTTTTAATAGCCGGTTTTGTATAGCTATATATTTTTGCTAAATACTCTTGTTCGGGTTGATTAGGTGTTGGATAAATTTCTGCAGAAACACCTAAATAATATAAATCCATAATGGAAGAATAACCTGAACGGCAAAAAACTTTTTCGGCATTTTTTACTGCCATAGCAAAATCATGGTCGTTTAAATGATTCACAATATCAATATGTTCAGTGGCCAATCTTTTTTTATCAGGTTGGCCAGTTATTAAGAGGTGTTTTTCTTCTACTTCACTAAATTTCTTGAATAAAAAATCCTCAAAATCACTTCTGCTTGGCTCAGGGCCGGAGACAATGCCAACATATTTGTATGTTATGTTGAGTGGAGTCGAAACATGTTCAAATGTTGCATCAACGTTCATAAACCGTGATAGTGGACCAATATACTCAACATCAAAATCAACTTTACCATGTGATAGTTCACCTGCTAAACTTTCATTTTCGTCTTCAAAATCAGGAATCCAGCAGACTGTAAACTTTTTTATTTTTTGATGGTTGAGTTGGTTAACACTTTTCTTTAAAACAGGAGAAGGAATAAACAACTGATGCGTGATAAATGCAGCCGGAATTTGGTTGTGATATAGTCCATATCGGTTATCAGAAATGATATGTGTAATATTTTCTTTTTGTACTATTTGTTGTAAAATTTCCTTTTCTTTTTTGATGGCAGAAATGATTTTTGGTAACTGCAAACTCATGTTTAACAGCATAGACTTATGCTTGTAATTTACATTGTATCCAGGCAATTCGTAAACCTTGAGAGTTGGAAAATAAATTTTCAATAAGGCTAAAGCGTTTCCTGAACTTCCTAAAATCACATCTGCATTTCTCTCTAACAGTTTTTTAATAATGGGAATGCTTCGGGTGGCATGTCCCAATCCCCAATCTAACACTCCATAAAAAACGGTTTGTTTTCGCATCCACTCAAAAGTAATTTTATTTATTTAAATTTCTAATTTCGCACTCCATGGAAACAATTGTAATAAGCGGAGCAGGAAAGGGACTTGGAAAAGGCTTGGCGATGTATTTTGCTATGAAAGGCTACAATGTGGCCATTGCTTCTAGAACAAAAGCAGACTTAGATGAAATTTCGGAGACGGTTGCCAAAGGAAAATTTGCCGGGAAATTATTTACCTCTGTTGCTGATTTATCCAAAAAAAGTGAAGTAGAAAAATTTTGCAATGAGGTAAAAAATCAGTTTTCTGAAATAAAAGTTTTGATTAATAATTTAGGCATTTATCAGCAAGATAGTATTGAAGATTTTGATGAGGAAGTGTTGGAAAGAAATTTGAATACTAACTTAAAATCGGCTGTATGGCTGACTAAAAACCTTGTTCAGCCGGTTATAAAAACCAAAGGAAATATCATCAATATTTGTTCGGTGATAACTAAGCGACCTAGAAAAGATGGTTTTTCTTACACCATTTCAAAAGCAGCATTAAAAGGCTTTAACGATTCTATTCGTGAAGATTTGCGAGAAAAAGAAGTAAAAGTTTCTGCTATTTATCCTGCTGCTATTAATACTTCTTCCTGGGAAGGAACGGATGAAGAAACATTACAACAATTAATTCAACCGGATGATATTGCCAGAGCCATTGAAACCATTTTGTCGGCAAATGATGCTACTCTGTTTTCTGAAATTCACATTGATAATTTAAAGAAGATTTAAAAGCTAGCAGAAGCTTATTTAGCATGAGATATTTCATTTCATTCAATATGACAAATCAAAAAGATGCCAAAGAATAAATTGTTTCGGTTTTCGGAAATGGATACGTTTCCAAATGTAATTCAAGCTACCATTGGCGAAGTGTTGAATAACGACTATAAGCTAAAAGGAAAGTGGAAGCAAGATTATTTTAAAAACGAAAATCCTATTATTTTAGAAGTAGGTTGCGGAAAAGGAGAATATACCGTTGCATTAGCTGAAAAGTATCCTGACAAAACATTTTTTGGACTGGACATTAAAGGCAATAGAATGTATATAGGTGCTAAATATGCATTAGAAAACAACTTGGACAATGTTCGTTTTTTTAGAACCCGTATAGAGTTTGTGAATTCTATTTTTGGGAAAGATGAAGTAGATGAAATTTGGATAACTTTTCCTGACCCACAGATGAAAAAAGGGAGAGCTAGAAAGCGATTAACACATCCACTTTTTTTAAATAGGTATTTGCAAATTTTAAAACCGGGCGGCTTAGTTCATCTAAAAACGGATAGCCAGTTTTTATATGATTTTACCCAAGAGGTGTTAGCAGAAAACAAAGACTTTGAAAAACTGTTTGCCACCAATGATTTGTATTCGGGAGACATTACCAAACTAGAACCTGAAATACAAGAAATATTAGATACCACAACGTTTTACGAAAATATGTTTTTGGCAAAAGGAATGCCGATTACTTATACAAGGTTTAGGAAAAAGTAAAAATTATTTTCTCCCAATTGCCATTCTGGTGCCGCTAATGGCGTTTAGTTTTAATTTGCCGGAATATTCATCCACTGCTTTGCTTACGTCTTCAATCATGCCGTAATCGTGCCATACAATTATGCCATTAGGTGCTAAATTTTTAATGGCATTTTCGGTATCGCTTATTACATATTTGTAGTGATGGCAACCATCAATAAAAATTAAATCAAACGGCCCGCCCAATGAACTCCAATCTATGGTAGCACTATCGCCAAAAGCTCTTGTAATTTTAGGTTGAAGTTCGGGATGTTCGTTTATGTGTATTCCCACTTCATCTTTTTGGCTATGGTTTTTATACATACTAGGAACTTCTACGCTTAATTTTCCATCCCAATCTTCGGGTAAGTCCAGTGTAACTACTTTGGCATCTTCCGCCACATTTGCCGCCAAATTAATGGTGGTATTTCCGTTAAAAGTGCCTATTTCTAAAATGCGTTTGCAGTTTTGTGTTTTGGCAATCCCGCATATCACCACAGCTTCATAAACATCCATACTGGTATAAGGGTCTCTGTCAAAACTGTTTACCAATTTTATGGCTGCTTTTTTTAAGGCAGGAAATAAATTTTCGGCTCGTTCTCTTTCCAATTTTCCGTAGCTCCAGCTACCTATACGATAAGCTTCTTTGTCTTTTGGTTTGATGCCAAACGGAAACAATCTTCTGTGTGCAGTTTTTATTGCCGTTACCGGATTGGTAACCAATGAAGGAATGCTTTTTATGATTTGCTTGAATGTTGACATTTTTAAGGTCTTCTCTTATTTTCATGCTTCGACTCCGCTCAGCATGACAAGTTTAGGATGACTATTTTAATTAGTTAATGCTTTTTGAGAAACTGCCCAGTTTAAATTGTTTTTTGCTAACTCAAAGTTAGGATTTATTTCTAATGCTTTTCCACAAGCTTCAATGGCTTTATCCCATTGTTTTAATTCGTTGTAAGCAGAACAAATGTTATTGTATGCTTCCACACTATTTGGATTTATTTCTAATGCTTTTTGAGCATATAGAATAGATTTGTCAAACAATCTTAATTGGTAATAGGTCAAGCTGGCATTTAAATAATTTTCGGCTGTAGGATTTTTTTCAATTTCTGAAAGAGCAGTAGCTTCAAAATACTTACGTTGCTCAACATTGTTTTTATTACCAATCGCTACTTCAAATGTTGGATTTATTTCTATGGCTTTGTTGCATGCTTCTATGGCTTTTTCCCATTCGCCTAATTTATTGTAAGCCGAGCAAATATTGTTGTAAGCCTGAGCGTAATTAGCGTTCAGACTAATGGCTGTTTTAGCTGCTTCAATACATTTTTCGTATTTGCCTTTATTGTAATATTTCACACTCAAATCTACATATCCGTCAGCAGTTGGATTTTTGGCAAGGTCTGCCTCCATCATTTCAAAAAGTGAAATACGTTCTTTACTCCATAGTAAATAATTTTGTGTAATCACATCATTCGGGAAGTTTTGTAAAGTCTGATTAGCCATATTTTCCAATTCATCCCAGCGCTCGGTTTCGTAATAAATTTCCATTAATGAATGCCTTGCATCCAAATGGCCACTACTTAAATCGATACATTTTTTTAGCATTTCCGCTGCCTGGTCAAATTGTTGTTTACCCATTAAAAAACTGCCGTAATAAAAATAAGCTTCAGGGTTTTCCGGGCCGTATTTAATGGCATTTTGGTAATAATATTCTGCCGAATCTATCTGACCGATAACGCTTTTTAAAACACCCATATTTACATTTAAGTAAGAATAATAAGGGATTAGGTTAAAGGCATTTCTATAATATTTTTCGGCTCCTGCATAATCACCATTTTGCATCAATGCCAACCCATAGTTCATTTGGCCTCTTCCGTTTTTTGGACTTTTTTCGGTTACATCTTTCCAAAGTGAAACTCCGTCATGCCACACCTCATTTCTATGATGAACTCCCTTGGCGTGAGCTCCAATTACAATAACAAACAACCCAAGTAAAACTATTTTTTTAGAAGCAAAAGCGTGCTTGTTTACATACAAATAATTCAGGTATCCAAATAAGGAAATAATCAAGCCGATATAAGGAAAAAATGTTCGGTGGTCGTTCATTACTTCTGCAAATGGAATTATGCTTGAGGTAGGTAAAAGCGCTATTAAAAACCAACAAATACCGAATGAAACCAGTCGTAAGTTTTCTTTTTTAGAACAAACAATAGCAAGATAAATTAAGAAGGCTAAAAACAATATTCCCAGCCAAAATTTGCCGTTTGCCAAACTTTCAAACACAGTTAAATCAGAATCTGCTGAAAGGTGAATGGGTAAAATAAAGTTGAATACGTAAAGAAAAATAACATAAGGTTGCACCAAAATATAATCCAGTCTGCTATACGTTCCCGGAATAAATGTTTCGGGAGTCATTTTGGCTTGAAAAACATAAAATGCACCACAAAGTAGGAGTGAAGGAATAGCCACAAAAAGAGATTGTAGAACTGTTTTGAAAACACCGGATTGAAATAAATTAAATGAACTTTTCTTTTCAAACAAATGAACGTAAAAGAAAAACATGGCAGGAAAAACCAAAACGGCTGGTTTTACCAATAAACCAATCAATAAGGGAATTAAATAAAGCTGGTATTTTCTTTTGTCAGGATAGTTGATGAATACCCAAAAAGAAATGAGCCCGAAAAAGGTAGAAAACAAGTCAGAACGAGCAGATATGTAGTTTATGGTTTCTGCATTGGCAGTATGAAACATATAAAATACAACCCCAAAAAAAGCAAACCATGAAGATTGATTTTTAAATACATTTTGAAAGAGCTTTTTTAGGATAAGAAACATTATAATTCCTTGCAGCAGATAAAAAATGAAAATGGTTAAATGAAACTGAAAAGGCTCCATCTTTTGACCCGCCAATTGATAGTCAATGGCATATAATGTGGGCATTAATGGACGATATGATTGATTTGCAGGAAGCGTAGTAAGAGTAGTTGGGTCTTTGAAAAATAGTGGAATATTACTAATGTCCCTAATAAATGCATTGTTGACTAACGAATGTGCATCATCAAAATGAAAACCATTATCAAAATGATTTCGGTAAACAAAGGTGAGTGCAATGGCACTAATAATTCCTAATATTAGAATTTTGTTTTTCAAAGTAATGAGTATTTGAGCCAACTAATATACTTCTTATTCTTTAATGGTAAAGAAAACAGCAAGCCTAAACTTTATTATCTTTGGGCGTTTTATGGCTCTATTCGGAAAAGAAAATAGCGAAAAAGAGATGTCTTTTTTAGAGCACCTTGAGGTGTTACGTTGGCATCTGGTGCGAATAGTTTCTGTTATTTTAATTTTTGGTGTTGTATTTTTTATTTTCAGTAGATATATTTTCGACCATGTAATTTTAGTATTAGCCGAAGAAGACTTTTGGACGTATCAGCAGTTTTGTAAACTCTCCCATTTTCTCGGTTTAGAAGATAATCTGTGTATGACAGATTTAAAACTGAATTTTCAGTCTATTTCTATGTCAGGTCAAATTACTACTGATTTAGTAGTTTCATTAATTGGTGGATTTATTGTTGCTTTTCCTTATGTGTTTTTTGAAATATGGAGGTTTATCGCTCCGGCACTAAAATCAAAAGAAAAAAAATATGCAGCATGGACGGTTTTCTTTTCTACCATACTTTTTGTGGGAGGAATATTATTTGCTTATTATTTAATTGCTCCGCTTACAGTACAGTTTTTAGGAAATTATCAGGTTTCTGAAAGAGTGGCTATTAACATTACCATAAATTCATATATTACAACAGTAAGCACAGTTATTTTAGCTTGTGGTATCGTTTTTCAATTACCGCTAATGGTTTATTTCTTGTCAAAAATGGGAATACTTACGCCTGAGTTTATGCGGAAGTATAGAAAACATGCCATAGTGATTACACTTATCCTCTCTGCAATTATCACTCCACCTGATATTTCCAGTCAAATTTTAGTATCCTTGCCAATATTATTGTTGTACGAAGTAAGTATATTTATTTCCGCTTCAGTGAACAAACGAAAAAAGAAATTAGCCAATGGATAAGGTAGAAGAGTTTAATGCCTATCGTCAAAAGATGAATGACAAGTTGCTCGCAGAAGATAACTTGGTGCTAAAACGGTTTTTTAATTTAGATACCAATACTTATAGCGATGGCGCTTTGAGTTCACAAACTAAAGAAATGCTTGGGCTGGTAGCTTCCATGGTGTTAAGGTGTGATGATTGTATAAAATATCATCTGGAAACGTGCTACAAACAAGGCTTAAAAAAAGAGGAATTATTGGAAATATTCAGCGTTGCCAATATTGTGGGAGGTTCTATCGTTATTCCTCATACCAGAAGGGCGCTAGAATTTTGGGAAGATTTGGAAAATCATTATACCAATAAATGATATTAAGAGCAGAAAATATCGTAAAAAAATATAAGAGCCGAACGGTTGTTAAAGGCGTTTCTGTAGAAGTAAAACAGGGAGAAATTGTAGGTTTACTTGGCCCTAACGGAGCAGGAAAAACAACTTCTTTTTACATGATTGTGGGTTTGATAAAGCCTAATGAAGGAAAAATATTTTTAGATGATAAAGATATTACCGACATGCCGATGTACAAGAGAGCTCAGAACGGAATTGGCTATTTAGCGCAAGAAGCATCGGTCTTTAGAAAATTAAGCATTGAAGATAATATTAGAGCAGTACTTCAAATGACTGAGCTGACAAAAGAAGAACAAGAGGAAAAGTTAGAAGAGTTGATTGAAGAATTTAATCTGGGACATGTAAGAAAAAACAGAGGTGATTTACTTTCGGGTGGAGAAAGAAGAAGAACAGAAATTGCAAGAGCATTGGCGGTAAGTCCAAAATTTATTTTATTAGATGAACCTTTTGCTGGTGTTGACCCTATTGCTGTGGAAGATATACAATCTATTGTAGCAAAACTGAAAGAAAAGAATATTGGTATTTTAATTACCGACCATAACGTACATGAAACTTTAAACATTACCGATAGAGCCTACTTGTTATTTGAGGGAAGTATTTTAAAAGCAGGAACTGCACAAGAGTTAGCGGATGACGAACAAGTGCGTAGGGTTTATCTTGGCTCTAATTTTAAGTTGAGGTAGATGTGCTATTTGTTAATATACCTTGTTTTATACTTTTTAATTTCCATCCCAGTTTATTTTTTAATCAGAAAAAAATTAAATGATAATCAAGATAAGTTTTACTCATCACCCTTATTTTGGAAAGTTGTCTTAGGGCTGATTATTCTAACTGGTATTATACAGATAATAGTTG
>CALALS010000077.1 GCA_937925525.1 uncultured Flavobacteriales bacterium
TATCTTCATCATCCGGAGTGGTATAATCGTTTGAAAGCATTTCAATTGTTTCAACATCTGCCTGATAATCTTTTGGAAGTGAGCTCACGTCCAATCCCTGATCAATCAGTTCCTTAATTTCATATTTCATGATACTGTATTTTTCAAATTAGTATTTACTTTTCACGCAATGGCCATGCGACATTTTGTATTCATAAAGTTCTTCATCTGTCCAATGGCCATATTTCTTTTGTGCCTTTTCAAGTCGTTCCGGAACGGTTTTGTTTCCAAATATACCTTGGTTTCCTCGAACTCCCTTTTCTTTGAGGCTTGCAATTAATTTTTCACTAGCTCCTGCAGCTGCAGCACCTTCCCAATCTTCCTGCAGGGCAAATTCATGGATCCTTTCAGTTTTTTCCAGTTTATCTTTTTCCAGGCGGACCATTTTCGCATACATTTCTGGCTCAAATCGATATAGCCAAAGAAGTTCCTGCATACTCATAAATGGACAGATCATGCAGTTAGATGGAAGCGGTACTGGATGGCCATATTTTTGAATAATAGCCTGAGCGCCGGCGCGATCAACTCCAAGATCTACGAGCGGATAAACCAGGTTAATTGATTGTTGCATCCATTTTGGCTGATCTTCCGGATTAGAGATTCTAGTTTCTTCTTTAGCAGCAATTCCAACAATCACATTGATTTTACCATGCGTTTTGGCAAATTCTTTTAGAGCTGCTTTACGGCCAGATTTTTTAGTTTGATAAACCTGGTGCACGTATGAGTCAAGAAAGTTATAAATAGGCTGCAGCTTTAGCGATACCGTGCATGATTTAACTCCGCCGGCCATGGGAATAGTTTTGTCGCGCTCATACTTAGCCAACAAGCCACCGCTCCAGGATTCGGTTGCCCATTGATCAGGTTGAAGAAATTCAAAACGAATACCATGTTTTAAGCAAAGGTCCATGACTTTTTTCACATGCTCATAGGTTTGCCGGTGTTCATTGCCGGTATTAGCCATGATCACCAAAAAGTCGCCTTTAATATACTTTGCTGCAAATTTTGGATTGTAGATAGCTTCATATAACAAGGCTGTGCTATCCTGGCCACCGCCAAAAGATAATACTGTGAGCTCCTTTTTTTCGTTGAGCTCTAAAAGGCGGATTCTCGCGCGTGCGCGTGCGCGAGCTTTAGATTTTCTTTTTTCTGCGGCTGGAGATATTGTTTCTTCTATGCTTTCATCAATGAGAATAATATCATCATCCGGATTCCAGGCCCTATTTTTATTTGCCTGGTAAAATGCTTTTGCAAATCCTTCCGGAGTCATTGATCTAACATTTTTCGTTTCAATAGAGCATCCGCCAAAACGTTGCATAACACTTCCCTGAGCGGATCCTGGTACCGGAGGAATAGGTTTTTTCTTTGGCATGTTAAATTCACCCCAAAGTCCGGTTTTCTTTGTGTATGTATTGGTGTCTAGTATCAGATCCGCTTCTGCAGCTGTAACATTTTTGCCGTCCTTTTCTCGGATCTTATCCAATTTGCGTTTTTGAGCTGGAGTAACATTTAGATAACCGGCATACTCGTATGGTTGAAAATATCTAGGTTTTGGAAGATCCGGAAAAAGCGTGTTTAATCTACCCACCGGATTTTCTATCACCCAAAACCAGGTACCCTCATAATCCGGATCAGTTGGCTCAAATAGATCTACCAAGCGCATGACCTGGCGAACAATTTCCATGCTTTCTTCTGTTTGGCCAGCTTCATCCTTTGCTTTGAACCAACGTGCTCCACTACTTGCAAAATCGGTACATGGAGCTGCAGCTAATATGCCGTCCACGTTCTCGAACATATTCAGGACCATTTCAGCATCTTCCAAAAGATTGATATCCATAAATTCGTCCAGCTGAATATCCCAACGAATAACATTCCAGCCAGCATCTTCAAATGGTTTTGACCAGGTGCCGGTATAATCAAATAGTGATAATAATGTTCGATATGTCGAAGTATAGTCTGGCATTAATCCATACTCAAATAAGATCTTACCTTAACACCATTCTCGCTCAAAATACCCATGGCTTCGTACATTTTCATTTCTGGATGAAATGCATTTACTAGCGCCGTCCAGGCTTTTTTGTGAGATCTCCAGGTATTATTATAAAATCTCGGAAGATTGTTTAAATCTGTACGATCGCCACCAGTAATGCTTTTTTGCTCAATGTCAATACCGGCAGTCATGTATTCATTTTCTAGTCCTTTTGGAAGATCTTCAAATTTTAGCTTAGCCGACTTCTTAGCCGGTTTCTTAGCCGGTTCTTTTGTCTCCAGCTCCAAAACACGGATTCTAGCGCGTGCGCGTGCACGGGCTTTCGCTTTAGCTTTTTGGAGATCTGCAGGCTTCTTTTTATCTGGAGTTTTGGAAGGTACTTTTTTAACATCATCTACTCTCTTATCAGAAAGCAAATGATTCAGTTTTGCAAATTCAGCAATTCTTTCCGGAATAGATGCTGGTTTATATTTGGCAGCTGCTCGATCTTTTTCAATTTGCTGAGCAATGCGATCGATATTTTCAGAAGATTCTGCTTCCTGGATCCTTTCGTTAAATCCGTCCAGGTTCTTTTTTTCTTCTTCAATGTAGGCCTCAATTGCTTTTGGATCTTCCGGAATGCCTCTAGGATCTAAAAACACTTTGCGTTGTCTCTCTAGCTTTCTTAGGCCAGCTCTAAGATCAACAAAACGGAAAGGATGGGAATATTCGATCGGATTTCCATTTTTGTCTTTTTGATCTCGCATGAGCTTTTCGGAAAGCGTAATGTAAGTGTTCAAAGATCTTTCGGTACCAGCAGCTTTTGGATTATATTTTTCAACTTTATCAATGGTCCAGGATTTAGATCTGTCAATCATGTTGATTGTTTCAATGATATCCTGAGCAATTTTGATATTGTTCTCAAACTCCGATTTTTCCTCCTGGATCTGTTCTTTTTCTTCATCAACTATCATTTGGGCTAATGAGCGCGGATCTCTAATGAGCTCCTTTTTCAATTCTCCTGGAGAAAATTCTTCTGTACGGAAGAAGTTGGTTTTGCCGTCTCGATTAAAAATGGCATTTATACGAGCTGTCTTTTCTTCCAGTTTTTGGAAAATGAAAGCGTCCATACTATTCTCTAGCAATGGATTAACAACACGCACAGCTGCAAAAAGATTTCCTTGACGGTGAAGGCGTCCATAAAGCTGTACCAGGTCGCTTGGATTCCAGTCGATTGTTAGGTTATAAAGCACTGTAGTATATCTCTGCAGGTTCATTCCTTCTCTAATGGATGGAGATCCAATCAATACTTTAATTCGGTCCTTATCCGGAATAGGATCAAACTCCAATGTTTTTTCATTGAACTTTTGGCCTAAGAATTGATTTTGAATGTTTTGCTTAGCATCCTTTTGACTTACGCCTTTAGGGCGTTTCATTTTGGCAGATATAATACCTACTTCATGCGGTTTGAAACCTAATTCTTTTACCAGGTATTCTTTTACAAGTGGAAATAGATCTACTCCTAAGTTCATGTAAATGATTTGTCCAGACATAGGAGTACCCTCAGCATCATGATACTTTTTAACCGTATCAATACACCCCATAGTAAATCGTAGCTTTGGTGAGCTCTCAATGTATTGTTTGTAGTCTGGACGTGGTAAATTACTACATTGGTATAAATAAGGGCTTAAAACCAGGTTTCTGGCCATATTAACGGCCATTAATGTTCGAGCTCCTGACTTCTCATCCGCTTCTAACATATCCGGATTAACCTGAGCATAAGGAGTAGCGGCTTCAATTCCATCTGGTTCTTCATCTTCATCCGGAAGATCATAAGTACAAATGGCTTTCAGATCCAAAGATCCTTCAACATAGGCGCGGATATCTTCCATCCATGCTTGTTGTTGATCGGTCATTGGGAGTATTGTATTTACCTGTTCATCTTCATTTGCCGGCAAGTATTCACCATCTACCATTCGTCCTTTGTACGGAAGAACATACAGATCTGGACGTTTAAGATTTTTGGCTAATCTGTAATCAATGAATCTGAAAATTAGCTTCTGCAGGGATTTAAGGTTGTCAAATCCTTTAAATACCTGTTTTCTTACCGGAGTTAAACCGGCGCTAATTACGAGCTCAGTTTCAACATGAACGTATGTGTCAAAGAATCGATTAAGATTATTTAAGTTAGTTTCACGCAACTTATTATAAGCAATGATGGAAAGCATTGAGAATACTTCAAGCGGAGAATTGGTGAATGGAGTCGCCGTTAAAAGCAGAACGTTTCGCTCATTATTATTTCTAAGAATGTACTGGCTGATCATGAACCCTCTTAATGCGGTTGCAGATGGTTGACCAGAAGTAATTTCATAGTTTTTGAATTGTTTTTCGTTGTCACCTTTTGTTGTAGATTTAACAGAAGTGAACACTTTTTTCATGGCGTGCGCTTCATCCCAACATGCGTAATCAAATCCAAGGTCCTCAATATTAACCATGGTTCCTTCAATTCCTTTTCCAACAAGTTCTTCTAATCTTTCCTGAAAAGATGAAACTTTACGGGCACTCATGGCCATAGGATCTCCCTGTTCTAAAATAGTTGCAAGCTGTCCAACCAGATCTTGTCGGGTGCTCTCATTAAAGCCTAGATTTGAAAAGCCTTCATACGTCATAACCGAAATGGAGTTTTCCGGTACCGGCATTATTTCGCCTTTGTCATTTTTCAGCTTATCAATATATTTCTTTGATAAGTTGTAGAGGTCATTGATTGGTATTTGTGGCATTATTTCACCAATTTCACTTAGCCACTGCTTATAAGTTTGATTAGGAACTACTACAAATGGACGTTTACAATATCCGGCGTCCATAAATTGTCCGAATTGGAAAATAGCGGCCCATGTTTTACCTACTCCAACTCCGTAAGCGTCACACGCAGCACCTTCATTAAATCCAAATGCGATCGCGTCTCGCTTTTCTTCACGGATCTCCATTGGTTTGCCCTGATAAAATGCCGAAACATCAAAGGCAATAGGTACTTTGTTATAATCAATTGGAACAAAGCTATTGTACTTCTTGTTCCAGAAGATCTCAATTGCCTCACGATCTGAATCTTTAATGCCGGTAGCCAAAAATTGATTGAAAAGGCGATCGCCTTCTGATTTAGCGATTGCTTTTTGACGTTGCCAAACGGTTTCGTCTGTATCGGATGGCCTTCTGCCTGCCTGCAGGTAAATAGTGTAAATCATTCTCCAGTTCATTCCGCGTTTGAAACGAATAGTGTTTTGATTTTCCTGCATCCAGTAAATGAAGGCGTCAATAAGAGATAAACTTTGGTAGGTAGCTTTTTGATTATCAGAATAATTTTCTGTTTTCAAAAAATCTGGCTGGCCGTAGTCAGCTTGCCTTTGAGAAGCCCTTACCTTGAATGGCTTTTCATCTGCCAGCATAGTGATGTAGTAATCGTATGCAAAATCCGATATCGGCTTAATTACTAAACGCATTGGATTTTCAAGATCTTCTGATATTCTTAGGCGATTATCGACCAACCTCTGATACATTTCGCCTAATCGATCGCTTTGTGCGTCAAAAACCTCTTGGCCATATTTCTGAACAATAATGTCACGATCATTTTGTAATTGATCTTGACGTTCATAAACATTTTCAGCAAAATAAAGGTATGCCGGCATGAGATCTCCATCCAGAAAACAAACTAATCCCTTTTTGATCCATTCAACGGTTTGTTGATCAGTGTGATCAATTTCAGGATTATAGACATCAAGCCATTTTCCGCTTAATCCTTGACCGATATACCATTTGTACCAAATGAAAACTTTAAGTTCCTCCGGAGAAATGGATCCATTGTATTTTGGATCATTCAAAATGTCGTTGAATGAAAGCAGGTTAAGGTCGATTGCTGTTTTAGCAGATGCTTTCTTGCTTTCCGATTTTCTCAGAAACTCTTTAGCAATATCGCTTTCGGCGGTTGCAATTGCTTTGTCAATATTTTCGGATTGTTCTGCAGTGAGCTCCACTTCTGGTTGCTTTTCTTCTTCCGTTTCAATCTCAACATGTTCTTGACTCATGAAAAGGCTTTCCGGATCTTGTTGATCAAGCCAGTCCATAGGAACATTGATTTTGTCCAAGTCATTAATATCTCCTTCATAAAGTGTAATTGGTCCACGAAGGCCAGTAGCCGCATAAGGTGTTCCAAGGACTTTTTCTTCGTGTTCCTGAAAAATGCTGGTACCAAGTCTCCAAAGATCTGTTGAATCTTCCGGAACTTCTTTTACCGGTGGTGGCATTTTTTCAATAAGTTTTTCTGCAGTAAAAAGTTCATTTGTGCCTTCTTTTCTGGCCTGGTCCAAAATCTCGGCATTTTCGGCCATCAATTGTGCTGCAGTATCTTCATCTACTTTTGCCTGGAGCTTTATGTAGTCTTTTACTTCTTTTTCCCATTCAACGCGGCTTTCAGCTTCTAACTTATCGAGCTTTTCTTTAAAAATCGCATATCCTTTCTCCACTTCCATTTCTGGGTTAGCTCCGTAAATCCCTTTGAGGATGTCGGTATTTTCTTGAACTATGAATAAAGCCTGATCATGTGTTTTACCCATGCGATCTTCAATCATTTGCATGATGTTTTGGGTAAATGTTTCCCAGGTGTTTTCTTTTTTCTCCGGTTCCTCGGATGGAGCATCTTTTTTCTGCAGATACAATTTGTATTCTTCCGGATATTGGTCCTTTAGGAAATACTCCATTGATTTTTTGGCATTGTCCGTTATTTGGCGCTGCCACGCTTTATTACGCGGCGACCATCTAAACCCACGGCTTTTAATAGCAGATCTTACTTCTGGATCTGGGATATGATCAAAATGGAGTCTTAAACGATCATCTTCCTCATCAAATTCAATTCTAATTGACTCTAGCTCAATTTCAGAAGGGCCTGATTTTACAATTTGCTGGCGCTTTTCAATCATGGCAATACGTTCCTTTGCCGATCGGATGTTTCCGGAAATGTTTTGATTTACATAAGCAGGAATTCCTTTTCTGCCCATAAAATCTCCAGTCATGAGCTTTTCAATTTCCATATTGGAAAACCCCATTGCTGCCAGGCCTTCAATGTCGTCTTTGCGCACCAATTTATTGATCTTGTTGTTGCGCTTTCTTTGCGCTTCAAGATCTTTAATCTTTTGTTGTAGCTTTTCAATAGCCAATGGATCGTTTGATAATATTGCCATCTTTCAAATTTTTACCAGCAGTAATTTCTATTTCCTAAACTGTCAATCCAGAAGTAGTAATCATACCCCTCTTGGTCAGACAGTAACTTATCTCTATATACCGTGTGTTCTTCACCATTCCATTCACGATATTTTTTCCTTTTAACATGTAATCCGGTATCTTCATCTGATACCACAACTACTCTAAATCCTACCTGGTAGGACTTCTTTTTGCGGTCAACATAATATTCGAGCACTTCCAGGCGGCGAAGCAGCTCTTGTTTTTCCTGAGTTAATTTTTCAACTTCAGCGTGCATGGCCTGATATTCATACCAAAACTCAGTAGCCATATACGTTGCCTGAAATATACCGGCAAGTATGGTTATAACAGAAATTGTTGCAACCACTTTACCCCACGCTTTTTGGTACCAGTGCTTTTTATTTGGTTTCTCGTCAGTCATTTTTAAGTTCTAAAACCCGAATTCTCGCGCGTGCGCGTGCACGGGCTTTTTTCTTATCTTTCTTTTCAGTTGGCATTTTAAGCTCCACTGGATCCTGTGTAACTCTACCTGAATGCTCTATCACTGTTTTATCTTCCGGATCGATTGCATTGATCACGTAAAACTCAAAAGCGGATTCCGGCGTAGGCTGATCACCGAACATTCCGATACTTGCAGATCCTTCAAATAAAGTTTTATTATAACCTTCAATGGATCCTTTAAAAATTCTTTGCCCTTTTGATAATAGGCGATTCAGATAGGCGGCTTTGTAGTTTATCTTTTGCTCCCATAAACCGGTCTGCAGCATATAATCTTTAAAATCTAATCCGGAATTAACAATGTTCAGCTGGAGAATAAGCGCCTGGTTAATTGCGTCTTTTAAAGATCCTGGATCTAGCTGAGCGTTTTTTGTAAGCACTAACAAACTTGTGATGATAATATTCCTGAATTTTTTGACTCCAGGTTTATTGGAGGCAATTAAAGCGTTTTCGCTCAGGACCATGGCTGCCAAAAGATTTTCTACAAAATCCTTTCCTACCCTGGTAAATGTTCCATTATCAAAATATGCCGGCAATTCTTGACGGGTTAATATGTTGCAATTGATCAGCTGCTCAGCTAATTCTTTTTGAGATCTTCTTACTTCAAAAAATTCGCTTGCATTTTCGTACTGGCCAATAATACCAGCAATGATTTCTGTACATTGGGGAGACGCTTCCAAGATCTTTGATAATTTGATCACTTTATCAAGCATCTTTTCAATTTTCATGCTGCCTTTGTTGTATTTGGCCATTTCTCCGGTAGTGTATTCCGGAAAGTCGTAATCAAACCTGATTAAGACAGGGTTTTCAAATTGAATGTATTTGTTATCTCTAAAGGTTTCTCCAGGATATCTTTCGTCTACAACGCTTTCGCCCATTACTACAGACCTGATTGTAGAAGGATTAAAACCAAATCCAGCAGCTTCTTCTACCAGGTACGTTTTATAGTTGTCATACTTGACCGGATATTCTTCGGCAGCCAACTTCATAGACATGGTACGGTTATTTCCGGAAACAACAAATCCGTCTGTAGTAATTACAGGTGTTCCGGATTCTTCACGGCTTGTTGAAATAACACGTTCTGGAATTAAGTTCTGAGCATATCCACGTACAGCTGCTTGCGCGGATAGATCTCCAGTATAATTACGATCGTTAATATTCTGACCTTTATCAGTTTTAGGATATCCGATAGTGTCACCAAATGAATGATGATTGTGAGAAGCTAAAATATCTTCGAGCTCCACAATAGCAAACTGGCCTTTTCTCTGTTCGTTGGTTGGAAGAAACAAATTTATTTCCTTTCCATAGAGAATAGGTCCGCTTACAAATTCCGGTCGGATAGATCCTACTTTTTCCACTAATCGTTTTGTTTATTTAAGTTATACTCACGTTCAATATCAATAATAGCTGAATTGATAGAGTCACCGTTATTCACCACTCTGTCAACTATGAGGTTTTCGACTTTACCGTAATTGTTTTCCTTGGTTTTACATACCCATGGAGTAGTTGAGGCATCACATAGTTCTAGCTCAGCTTTAATGAGCTCTTTTAGCTTTGTCAATTTACCGTTTGCGTCCATACTATTTCTTTTGTAATACAATGATATCGGTTAATACATTGGTTCGATCAAAAACGCCGTTTGGAAGCCTGTAAGCATCTAATAGTGCGGATTTGTCTCGAATGTCTTTTTTTGCCTTTACGAAATCCCTTTCCAGAAAAGGAACGCCACCCGATTCAACTGAGGTTCCTACAATAAACACTAATAATCCACCAGGTTTTAGAACGTCTAAAGATCTGGTGATAAAATAATCAATGTAATTTCCGGCCTTAGTGTGCTTCTTTTCAAATGCGGCTTCCATTCCGCTAAACTTTCCGAATGGAGGGTTTCCGATAACCAGGTCATATTTTGGTTCGACTTTGGATCCAACTGATTTTCTGTTTTCAATAAATGCATTCTCAAATTTGCTATTGATCACATTTACATTTGGATAAAGGATCTTCAAAATTTTGGCAGATATTGGGTTCAGTTCATACGCGGTTATTTCCGCGTCTCTAGGCGCAAATTGAATAAATGCGCCGGTACCGGCAGAAGGTTCCAGTACCGGTCCGCCTTTGTAGCCATATTTGTAGGCTAGGCCCCACATTGTTTGCACAATTTTTACCGGTGTGAAAAATTCGTAAAGGATCTTTGTGTCTTTACGTTCCTCCAAAGGCATATATTCATGAAGCCCTCCATATCCGCTAAACTTTGCTAAAAACGCTTTTTCTTCCGGAGAATAAGGACCATTACCTTTTTCCTGCAGCAGCTTTTCTATCTGCTTGTTAATTTCGTAATAATCCTTTTTCTTTTCCGGAGTAGCAGTGATATCGATTTGACTTGTTTCTAGCGTTTCAAGTTCAGATTGATCTGGCGTGTCAGTTTGCGCAACCGGTGGTTGCGCATTTTCAATTTCTTCTTGTTTCAATCTTTCAAGAAGGCTTTCAGCGTATCGTTGAACTTCCGAATCTTTCTCGGCCATTGGGAATAGCCATTTTATGCCGTCTTTTGTGCTAACATGCGCAACTTTTTTATAATCGCCATTTTCTTCTCTATTTCGATCAGAAATCACATGGGCGCCACCTGCAAAAGTTGTAATCAGGTCAAAAGGTTTCTTTCCTGCAGATGAAGATCTCGATTTATACTTTTCAAATATTCTATCGATTGCGGATTCGCGCTCGTCTGGATCTCCACCTTGAATTAAATCCGATATCTGCTTTTTGACTTCACGTTCCTTAATGGTGTGACCAACCCAATTATCATGCGGCTCAATTTGTTCCATTATGGCTTCATCAAATTCATCTGCCGAATTGGGGAGCTCTACTTCTTCTTTTACTTCAATTTTTTCGTGCTCAGCAGCAATTGACTTTCCAAGATCTTCTGCAGTTTTAATTTCGCCCTTTTGAATTTTCTCAAATGTTTCTGGATGCTCAGCTGCTTCTTTTTGGGCCTCTGTAAATTCTTCTCTAGGGGCCAAAGCATACACTGGGACCAATTCACGAATATCTTTTTTGTTCGGGCCTTTTCCGAAATGTACACGCCCTTTTGCTACACCATCATCATATTTGAAATCATATAAGCGTCCGGTAGCTCCTTTTTCAATGTTGTCTTGTTCTTCAATAACTACAACCTCTGTATCAAGAATTAAACCTTCTGATCTCACCTTATCAGCTATTTCTTTGGCCATTAGTTTATTGTATTCTTTTCTGCATGTGCTATCACAATAAACTTTATTTGATTGGGCACTTTCATCAAATGCCTTTCCACATGTTCTACATTTTTTTACGTCTGCCATTTTAACAATTTGATGTTTTTCAATTTCTTCTGGATTTAATCCTTTGCCGGATGATGCCTGATTAACGGGCATGTTGTAGCTCTCTGATTTGTGTTTCTCCATGTATGCATCTTTGGCTCTAGCCAGCTTTGATACTTTGCGGTCTGATTTTGGTCTTATTTCAGCAATTGCATCAAATACGGCAGAGTCTAAAACATTAATTTTTTGATTTTCAGTTTCAAAAGTTCCTTTGGTTATTTTGGAAATGGCATCACGAATTTTTAAAAAGTTAGGATGCAGGCGCTTCCATTCCTTTTCACTATAAACGTCATTTAGTTGTCCTATCCAAAGTTTCATATTCTAATCAGCTCCACAGTTTTCCATATTATTTGCTCCTGGAGGCATAGTCCAGTTTTCGACAACAATTGGTGCGTCAAAATTTTCAGTAGCTTGCTTTTTCCAGTAATCGCTTTTATCCGTTACCCAGCTGGAGCCATTTTCCAATTTATCATAAATCGTTTTGTTATCATACATGGTAAAATTCATTTGGATCTCCAGCTCCGCTATCCTAGCGATTTTTTCAGGATTAAGATCCATAATAGATGCCCATGCGTCTTTTTGGCCGTAAATACAGGTTTGACAACTACAACGACCCCAACCTAACATATAGGCTGGATGCGGCTGGACGTTATGTTTTTTCATGTAATCCCATACCTCCTGGTGTGACCAGGTTAAAATCGGCCTCCAGGAGATTGTTTTACGCTTTTTAATGAGTTTTTGACCATAAGGATTGATCTCAGTGTAAGTTTCTCTTAATTCGCTTTCTAAATGCCTTTCACCGGTACAAACAACAATATCTTTGTTTTGCAGGCGCTTAGTATTGCGCAACATGGTTCCCATTACGTCTATCTTAACAAAGGCACTACACCATCTTACCGAAAGATCCATTGCAACGGATGGCCACATTCCCCTTGCTTTTGGTTGTCCTCCAAATTTATGTCTTTGGAATTCTCCGCCTGGTTCAGTTTGAAAAAAGTAGTCTCCTGAAATATTTGGATGGCCAGCTACACCTTTTAACGCTTCTCGAACAATTCCGCCTTCTCGGTAGCTGAAATAAATAGGAAAACCAAAATGATCAGCAAAGGCCTGGCAATATTGAGTAGTAGTAGCCCAATCAAACAGCTGCTCACCTTTTCCATCAACTTCCTGGTGATGGAGCTCAATTCTTTCCGGCGGAATTCCGAGATCCATTAAATAAAGTGCCATTACTACGCTATCCTTACCGCCTGAAAAGGCAACCAGGATCTTAGTATCTTCACGCCTCATAAATTCAATTAGCTGTTCACGTTGAGCCTCAATAGCTTTTTCAGCTAAAATTCGCTCAGGAGTTTGCAAGTATTCGTCCGATATTCTTTCTACAACGGCATCAATAATATCCGGCGGACAATTATCCGGATCCAAATCAATGCATGAAACGAGCTCATCTAACAGATCTGTAGTTGATATTTTGCGTAAATCGATCATTTCTTTTTAGGTACCAGGAATGATTGTACGGCGTACTTTTTTGATTTTTTCAATTTTCCAACAACCGCCTTCACTCCCTTTTTATTGAATTTTTTTCCGGAATAAAGGCCTTGATCCTTTACTCGTTTAATTGTTATGGTTCTAAGCGTGCCTTTAACAAATAGGCTCGGTTTTCTTTGGCGGTGATGGGTAAATTTTGCTTTTTTACTATACGGCATAAATTGGTCCTCCAAAACTTGCTAGGTGAGATTCAGGCTTTTTTTTTGCGACAATATCCGCGATTGCAACTACGCTTGTAGATTTAAAATGTTCTGAATCATTGAATTCAATATCAAACTTTTTTTCTACAGCCTCAATAATTTCCATAACATCTTCCGGATCTGCCAAAAGATCGTTTTGAAAATTATCGTAAACAGACATAACCCCAGTGCTGAGCTGTTGTTTTACAATAGATAGTATGGTTCCAATGTACTTTTCTTTCATTATCTAAACTTTTTGAACAATAAAAATGCAACATATAAAGCGGCCAGGGCTAAAAATACCCATGCTGCAGTTTTCATTCCTTTTAGAATAACTGCCTTGCGATCGTACTTACTTAAATCATATTTTTCAATGAGATTTATCAGTTTTTGATCATAAGTAGGGGAAGTGGCGTAGCCGGCGCTTTTTAAACCCTGGGCCCATGATCGATAATCTAAGGGATCTAATTGAAACAATGGGGCGTAACGATCGTATTTCTGCAGGAATTCAGAATGATCCATGAAAGATTCATAAGGAGATCCGTATAGCCGCCATTCAGCATCTACAGTTACAGGGCCGCCAGAACCATAATACTCATGGGTCTGGGCATCATAGGTAGCACCTCCCCAATTGTGAGATTTGATACCAAAGAAGTTGTTAGCATTAACCGTTAAGCCTGAACCACCCCAGCCGCTTTCTAATGCAGCCTGAGCCAATTTTATGCTAGGCGGAATGCCGCTGAACATATAATCGTTCACTGCGACACCTGAATAGGTGTCAAAAAATTCTTGTGGAGATTGTTTCATGCCTTTTGTGCTTTTGCAATTATTCTTCTTCCGTGGAAAATAATCACAATCAAAGCAGCGACCCCCAAAATGATTAGAGCATATTTTAATTTCATACCACTATGATGATGGTTATCCAAACAATTGCTAAAAGGACAGCTGTAGGAATTAACCGAACTAAAAACGGCACATTTTGAATGTGAAGATCTAGTTCTTTAGTGGCCATATTCAGAAGTGAGTTGAAATCTAAAATTTTTGTAGATCCAGTTTTAATGTTTTTCGATCGCTTAATTTCAGCTTTACGCTTACATACCACGCCAAAAACTACTAATAAATACAAAACAAAAAAAAGTACATCTAGAAAATTAAGTACATAAAACAAAAATTTCAGAAACCAATTTACGAATTTAATCCAAGGTGATATCGAGTTGTTTTTTTTTGTCATTTTGCCAATGGGTTCGGGCAGCCCGTTTAAAAACCACTTGTTATGACATTAGAAGAAAAACGGAGTGGCTGCCCGTCACAATTTAAACCCATAAATGTGAGGCTAATTTACAAAACGGCGCTGAAAATTCCGCGTTTTTTGTTGATCTGTTAATAACTTTGTTAACAACATACGTGGCTTTTGCGTTTAAGCGCCTTTGTTTTTTAGGATTAATGTTGCTATTTTTGCTGTTGATATCTTGTTAAGAAAATAAATGCTCTTTTCTCCATAGATATTATAGCATCAATTAGGTCGCCATTACGGCGACCTTTTTTCTTTCACATCTGATCAGCAATTCTCTTATTGAAGATGAAATACTATATTTGTTAGCATTCAGAATGTTAAACAAATCTCGATATTATGATTAAAGAATTCCAAATTGACGATACCGTATCGTTTAAGGGCAATGTTGATTTTGACCCTATAGAACCTACTAAAGTGGCATGGGTAGATAATAACACCTATCAGGCTATTGTTGAACATCCGGATGGTCATACCGGTGATGAAATCCCAGGAAAGGGATTAAACGCAAAAAAGACTTATGCCTTTGTTAAAACCGATCACCTGGAGCCGTTTGTTGCCTCAGAAGAATCGGAAACTACTTCTGATCAAGCCGTAAAAGATGTAGCTGCAGAGAAAGTAGAAGAAGTAAAAGAGGCGCCAAAAAAAGAAACTACTGGAGAAGGTCCAGGTAATGATGCTGTTCCGGAAAAACCGATTGTTGTTGTGTCTGATCAACTGGTTCTATTCAAAGAGAATGTTAACGAGCAAAACCATGAGCTTATTGACATTTTATATAAAGCCGCTTATGCTTATGAAACTGGACAAGCATTTGAGCTAAAATTGAATGATCCGGAGGATGTAGAAGAAGCAATTAAGTCAAAAACTGAGATCCCAACCGGTAAGAAGGAAACTGCGGAAGAAGAAGATACCAGATCTGCAGCTGAGAAAATTGCGGCACATGAAGCTGAGGCAAAAGAAATGGAAGCCCAGGAGCAAAGATTGAAAAGCCAGGCTGAGCAAAGACAGAAAATTCTTGACATGGTTGTAAACGGCATTATGAAAGGAGTTTTAGAGATCAAAGAAGGACCTGTTGTAAAAAATGGTGAAAAAACAACCTCTTTTGTTTGCTTTTTAGGTGAAGAAGGGTTGGTGGCATTAGATCACAAAGAAGATACCGACTCAATTGTAAACTACTTTCAGAATGTTCCGGCAGACTTTACTGATTTTGCAGCTGCAATGGCAACGGCTGGTACCGGATCTACAGAAAGTGATACAAAAACCGAAGAAAGCGGTACAAAATCAGAAGAAACTGATACAGAAACCGGAAAAAGTGATAAAATCACTTACAAAAAAGGTGAAGGATCTGCAACGAAAGAAGAAGCCCCTGCAGAAGAAGAATCTACAGAAGATCTTAAAGCTAAATTTCATAGTAAATTAACCGGTTTATCTGGTATTGGACCAGCAAAAGCTAATATGATCATGAAGATCTATGGAACGCCGGAAGAATTGATAGCCGCCTACAAGGCAAAAAAGCTGGATAAAATGGAAGGCGTTTCTGCTGGCATAGTAAAATCGCTAAAAACTGCCTGTAAAGGAGATTATTTCTTAAATTAGGATTTTCTTTTTATATCAGTTTAAATAACCAACAAACAAAAGCCCTGGATTGCTCCAGGGCTTTTTTCATACATGAAAGATGATATTACGGTGAAACGTAAAAAAACAGAAAGGCGCCCCGACCTTTTACCGGTAGCAGACCTTTCCTTGAAACATTTCATTTCACTAAAATAAGGATTCCTTCTAAAATAGCAATACCGGTGATGGCTCCAATGGCTATTTTCAGCCATTTATTCTTTTTCTCCAGACTTGTTATGGTTGCCTCTTGACGTGTCGCAATATCAGTACACACGGTTAATTTTTCATTTTTTATTTTGAGCTTATTGGTGAGGGCTAAATTTGTAGAGTCGCAGTCTACCAGGTTAGAATCTAGCTTTGGCCGATTTTGTAGACATTCCAAACATCTTTTATCCTGGACATCTGTGTAACCAATTAAACCGCACGGACAATCGCAGCTGTCTGGTGGATTATTCTGGAGGGTTAAGGATGTCTCGGATGCTGTCGCGGTATTCGCGATCAGAAAGAAAAATAGTAATAGAATCTTGTTTAAGCCTGTTATCCCTGTCATTTCGTCTAAGATTTACACGGTTAATAACCTGGTCCTGTTCCTGGTCCTTTTTGTCCAGCTGCTCTAATTTCCATTTGAGCATTTCAACATTTGGAGGCTCAGGCTTAAAAAACATTTGCTGGATGGTGAGCGTAATCACAATGCCAAGGACAAGTGTTAATATGTATGGTCCAAGTGTTTTCATTTCCGATCTAAGATAGGAAATTAAAGCAACCAAAGTGCTGCCAGCAAAATAATGTCAATTATAAGTTGTCGAAGATTTAATTCAGATAACATGATTCAAAGGGTTGTTATATAACAACTTAACCATTTTTATGCGGTTTGTCAAATTTATAACAAACGAATGATAACGGTGAATAAAATTCATCCTTCGGACGACATTAATTTTATTCAGATGTTAGCGGTCATTGCTGTTTACGCTCAATTTACAGCGTTCAGCATACCACTCTTTCCATCCATTCTCATCACCTTGTGCTGCAATCCAAGTTTCTTTAGATACTTTCTTTAGCATCTTATTTACATTATCAATTGTCAGCGGCTGCAACGTACCGCTAACACCAAATAAATTCAATAAAAGGCTTCTTGCCTTACCTGAATCTATCACACCATTTTCTAGATGTTCTGCTACTTTTAAAATTGAGTCTTTCATATCCTTTTACTGTATTTATTCAAACCGTTATCAATCATTTGCTTACTATCATCCTGTGTTCATAATGATGCCACGGAGATTCGTCTGTTAATTCAATAAAAGTATCTCCGCTGCGTAAATCTAAGTGCACAGTTTTTACCCACAAACATTCCTCTATATGAATATCTTCTGGTGAAACAACTACTTTTTGTCCTGGCCTTGAGTTGTTCATGCGATATTTGCTTTCTCCTTTTACTGCAGAAGGGAAAAATCTTGCTTGATCTTTAATTTTAGATTTAAGTTCTTCGTCTTGTTCTGCTGTTAAAAACAGTGTAGACCCAATAGACGGGATATAGGGAAGTTCAACTTCAATACTGTCGTCCTTATTGCAAACTTCTACATCACAATGTATACTTATCCATGCTTTCATAATTCAACGTTTTTTATCTTTTGTCAGTTATCAATTATTTCTTTGGTGTGATTGAAACATCAAGATACCACTGTTGATCTTCATAATTATTGAATCTGCCGCCTCTGTTTATGTTTATTACATAGGAACTTCTTCCTCCAGCTAAAACTGACCATAAGGCATCTTCTTTTCTTTCTGGTTTGGTTCCATTGAGAAACATTGACATTTCCTGAATCAATTCAAACTCATCCTTTACTTCATCTTGCCATGGAACGGCAATCAAATCAAAATCCCTATTTAGGCTTCCATGCATAACTAGATTATATCCAAAATCTAAGGCAATCTCTTTTAGCGGCTCAAAACAATAGGCGTAAAATGACGGCTTAACTTTTATTCTTTGCTTGTTTTTTAACAATTTATTATCACAATCGTTGCTCTGCGTTTTTAACCGTTCAGTGATTGGCCTCAAATCGGGGTTGTTAATGGATTTATCAATTATTATGCGCATTGGAACTAGAGCCATGCGGTTTTGATTTAACTTTTCCAATTGATCATAAATTTGTACTGGAGATGTAATATCAATAATATTGACTTTCCCTTCAGATGTAAATGCTAAAATGAGTTTTTTGTTTTTGAGTAGAGCCTCACTAACAATATAGTCGAACGGCGTACATTTTGGTGAGTGTTTATAAAGGCTTTCCTTTATCGCTTTAATTATTTTTGACGAAGTTCCAAGGCAACGTAATTCCATAACTAAATAGACCCACATACTCTCAACAAAGGTGTAATATCTCTTATGTCCAACATCATATTTTTTACACACTAACAATCCCTGTTCTTCCCACTTGCAAAAATTTCGGCAGAGCTTTCTATCATTAGCTAAATTGCTGGCGGATATTGACCTATCATCTTTCGTAAGAAGATGTTCAACCTCCAGTGTGAGGCTTGTGTCAGATTTTCTTGAATCTATGTATTCTGTTATTGTCATAATTTCCATTTTGTAGAGTTAAAAAAGGGGCAGCAGCTCAGGCCCCATTTGCTTTGCTTTTGTTTGAATGAAAAAACTGACTCGGTTGGTCAATGTGGTTATTGGTAGACTTTCCGAGCGTTCTTTCACGGATCTGTGACAAAGAACGTTAGCTGCTTAGATCCGCCTTACTTAGTTTAAAGTTATTCATTTTTTCGCCAGGGCGGAGGCTTAGTGGTGTCCCAGGATATGTAATATTTTAAAGGAGGATCTTCTTTTACTGGAGGCGGAGATACATTGTAGTTATAAACTGGTCCTGGATGGTTTTTAGCTGACCAGTAACAAAACCATACGCCGCCGACTACTATCCCAATATAGATAAGCCAAATTTTAACCTTTCCTTTCATCTTGATCTTTGTATTTTTTTACCTGCTCAGCTGCGTGCTCATCCAGAAACTTTTGAAATTTTGGAAAAGGGGATGCCTGAGCAGCATTAAACATTTCTGATTGACGCGGATATAATCCGGCAATTCTTTTTGTTGCAACATCTGGCGCTATTTCTTTAGCGGCTACCTTGTCAATAATTTCTCTGATAATATCGTTCATGATTTTTTGGTTTTTACATATTTGTCCGGCTCTAAAGCATTCGTAAGCTATAGAGGTTTTACTAAAACGTTCAGGCCACTGAGATCCTTTCCATCCCATAACAAAGCATGTTGTCATGACGTGAATTTGAATTTTTTGTCTGAATCTACTTTGTATCATTTGTTTAAAGAAGGGGGCCAGCAATTGATAACCTATGGAAAGAAGTTTTTAACTCGACTCCCAGCCCCCGTATTTTAGTGTCCTTTTACGTTGTATTTTTTCAGCCACCGGTCATAGGTCCAGCGACTAATGCCAAGTAGCTCACAGGCCTGCTTTCTGTCGGCGCTATGTCTAATAGCAAATTTAAGGCGATATTTCTCAGATCTTAGCATTTCGATCATATTAACGCCATATTCCCAGTCAGGATCCATGGCATTACGCATTCGCTCTTTTTGCTTGTTCTTTTTATCAGGTGAAGGAAAAGGTTGATCTATTTTCTCCATGATTCATTTATTCGGCCCATTCTACCGGCTCAAAGTTAGCCTGGGAATAAGGCACAGTTTTTAAAACAATATTATTCAGTGCTTTGGTTGCGCAATAAGAAAGATCCAGCATTACACGGTTTTGTTTAAGTGAACTTTCGTAATTTAAAAGCGCAAAATAGGCTTCACCTTTAAAGTTGCACCATCCGGCAATGTAAGGACACTGTTCTATTTTTTCATCTAATAAGATCCTTGGTTTAGGCATAACTAAACTTTTTGAGTTTCCGGAATATCTCTCACTTGCAGATCTAATGGCCATTCGTTCCAATCGCCTCCGTGACGGTCCTTTAAGCCACCCTGTTTAGCTAAATAAGTGCCCAGCTGCTTTACAAAAACCTGCTTTCCGAACATTTCCATATCGTCAATTAAGTTTTCAATCCAGTGGAGCTCACATGGCCGGTATTTGTATTTTCCGTTTTCGTTTCCGGATTCACCGCCAATTATTGCCCATTGGACCCCGTTTACATCATGATCAAATAATGAAATTGGGCCGATTAAAGGCTCAAAGCTAATAAAACGAAGTGCTGCAGGAATAATCACCAAAGGATCTATGCGGTAAAGCTGGTTTTGAGACTCAATAGAGACTCCCAGCCAAACGTTTGGATATCCTTCACCCCAATCTGCCGGCAGACAATCTTTAATGCGCTCAGGACGCTTTGTAAGGATCTGATAAGTAAATTGTGGCGTTTCCTTAATAATCTGCCAGGCTTCTTCTCGCCAGGCGTCAGCATCTTCAATAAAAAAATCGGACCAGCTGCAGGTGAAAATTCGCATCCCGTTATTTACCGGATGTTTTCCCCAGTTTAAAGGCTCATTAAATTTGCCTGCAGATCTGATCACTTCTGTAGGATCTTTTTTGAATCGTTCTTTATCACGAAACATGTAACAGTATTTACATCCTGGAGAAACCTTAGTACATCCGTGCCAAGGATTCCAGGTTGCATCTGTCCATTGTATTTTTGAATTAGCTCCCATTGTCCGTGTAGAATTTAGCATCAATTCTGTCAATTGTCCGCTCAATAAACCGGACAATCGTATGACATTTAACAATAATTGAAAGGCAGTATAGGTCCAGAAATAGCACAATTAAGTGACCAAAGTAGGCCGCAAACTCCATTCCTTCTCTCGGCTCAGATCTAAAAACTGCAGTGGAAAAAATAATCATTACCAATGCGTTTATGACTAAAAAACCCAGAACAACCCTCCGTATTCTATCCAGAATTGTTCGGGCTTTATAGTATGCCTGTGGATGGCCAGTTTGGTGCCAGGTCCATAAAAACGCATGATACATTCGCCTAACTACCTTTATGAGAAAATGATTAATCACACCCTCCGGTATAAGTGTAACCAGGGTATTGCGCATTTCCCTGAGCTGCCTGGTTTTTCCATTTAGCATCTTCATCTGCAATTTCCTTATCGGTACCGCAGAAAGTTTCGCTGTGAGAAACGTTTGTTGGATATTCATGTAAAGTACATGTTACACAGCTTTCTTTTTCGCATGATGCGAAGGCCATAACTGCTAAGGCCATAATTAATAGAACTCTTGTTTTCATTGTTCAAAATTTAACGTTAGTTGTTTATTGTATTCTTGGAGAATCTTCATATCCTCCAAATATTTTTTTGCAAATGCCTCTGGATCTTCCCAATGACGGTGACAAAATGTAAATTTACCCTGCGTAGTTTCAAATGAATTGATCATATCTCCCCATCCGCAAACACAAAAATTCGATTCACGTTTTTCGAGCGGTTTATAATATTCAGTACCACGAATCAAATAAAATCCATCTTGGTAGTCAAATATTGGTTGTTCCGTATTTTTTAAAGATCCTGCTTTCATTAGTTCCAAGTTCCAAAATCCCTCCAAAATTCGTCTGCATCAGCTTCTTCATCTTCTTCTTCCTGCAGAGGATATTTTTCAGGAAACATTTTATGCTTGTGCTTTTCCCACTGGTATTTAATGATCATTGGCACGCCGACCATTAATAAAATGAATGGAACGCCAAAAAACATTAGACCGACCATTGATAAGCCGGTACAATCAGCTTTAGCAGAATCCGCCATGCGGCCTGCAACTCCATCCCAAAATTTTAACCATTTATCCATTATCCTAATCCCATTTCATTTAAAATCTGATCACCGGCATCACCTTTAGCACGTTGAATCGTTCCGTCTTTTTGTTCTGAACGGAGCTCCAGCAGCTCAATGATCTTTTCAAAAATCCTGGTTTGTTCTGCCAATTCTTCTGATTTGCGCATGGTTTGAGGAAAAGGAAACGCGGCCACCATGCTTTGTTGATCCTTCATCCCTTTCAAGGTGCCTTTTAATTTTTCCAAATCAAATGTTTGGCCAGTGGTATCAACAACCATCATAATTGGTTTGATAACCTGGTGCGCAAACAATTCGTTTTCTTCTAATGTATTTTCCATCATTTAAGATATTTGAGGTTTGTCAATTTGATCATCATGATTTTTTTCTCTTTCGTTCAAAAACTTTCTCAATTCATTTGATTTAAACTGAATAGAGCTCCTGTAAAAACTGTCTAAATCCCATCTTACACAGATCCAGTCAATAAATTCATCAATCTCATCTGGTGTAAGTTTAATTCTAACCAATTTTGATCCCATTTGAGATATTTGGTTTTTTAGATCTGGCAGATTATTCATGATGCTTTCTGGTTTTTATCAGTTCGTTGTTTTGCCTTTTCTTTCAGGCGGTTAATAAATTCAACTACTTCCGGATTTTGGCCTTTTTGCCATAAAACAGAGTCACAGAATTCGCGCCGGTGAAGTGATGCCATAATGATCATGTTCATCATTAACGGCTGGTAGCCTCCATTTCTGCGCGTAACATAATATTCGTATGTCATTTGCTCCTGTAGGGTTAAGCCTGGAGGAAAAAGGAAAATTCCCTTTTTATCACATTTAAAATGAGCCCTGAGATCTTCAAATTCAAACATACCCATGTTATTACCTTTAAGCGCCAAAACGCTCTTAGATCTCTCGTTGATCTCCATGCACATTATAATTTGGCCTTTGGTCCAATCTTCTTTTTTGCCCATGGCGCGTTCAAAGTTGGCCTCGTCTTTTATCATGCAAAATCCTTGTGGTTCCATATTATTTTTTTTGGTTAGAAATTCCACCATCAACTCCAAAATAACCAGTTGTTATTTCGTTCTTGATATGTTCTGGTATGCCATTATGCGTTTTAAGAGCCTCTATAACTCGTATAGCTAGGTGATACATTTCCCTAAAATAGTAAACATGATCCCCTGCGTAGACCATAAAATAGTTACACTTCTTTCTTTTGTCTTTAGTTTCGTACACAACCCCATATAAAGATCCATACCAATCATCATAGTTAATGTAAAAATCTTCTATTTTGACGTGATCTCCATTAGTAAGTTGACCTAATCCGCATATTTGTAAATACAGTACATTTTTAGTCAATTCTAGCTCTGCAGCTTCTTTTGTCATGAATAGTTCTTTATTTTCCATATAGCATCAATTATTGTGGCCAATTGGCCGGTTTATCAGTTTTTTCAAATTCAATTACCCAAAGCCAGGGATTTGATTCCCATGATTCGGATCCGTGAATGCTTTCCCAAAGTGATTGAAACGAATGGTAAGCATTTGGCCAGAAAAATGTTTCTCCAGGTGGGTTAAGTTTGGAAAAATAGTTTCTGTAACCCTCTGTTAATTTTTCAACTCCCTCAGCTGCAGCATCCGTATAAGAAATTTCCTGCAGGCGCTCAATGCGGATGTCGGTTATCTTTAAAAACAATCTGCAGATCTCTTTTGGCATGTGAATAGATGGTTTCCACGGAACATCCCTACCATCCCAAACACATCTTTCCTCATCTTCATCTACAGCAAATGACGGTTTTGAGCTCATCACATCAACAAGTTTTTCTATTTTTTCTATCCAATAATCCTCAGTTTCGCCGGTTGGATAGAAATTATAAGAACCTCTAGCCTGATAATCAATACTGTATTCGCCGTCCAGATCTACTCCGGTTAATCTCCAAGCCTCACGCACCCAAAGAAGATCTCCAATTTTTCCAAACGGACAGAAATTGTCAATAAAGTATTGTTTCCAATTATGGCCATCTACTCTGCAGTTTTCGTTGCCAAGTTGGAAATAGACAAACCCATCTTCACTAACTGTAGGTTCTTGCTTGACAATTCTTCTGGTTTGAGTTTTGATATCATCAAAAATAGAATTGACCATGTGAGGTTTGAAAAGTATTGGTTTCATTACGCCTCCTGTTTTTCAGTTTTAAACTTCTCATTCCATTCGGCCACAGTGATCTCGATCATATCCTCATTTGGAATAAATTCCCAATCATCATTAAAATGAAAACCAAAATATTCATCATTATTCAGGTTGTACCCTGGATGAGAAAATGGATTGATCTTGGTGAAACCTAAAAGGTTATTAAGATCTTGAATAGAAACCTCTGGAAGATCTTCAATTTGTTTTGCGATCGCTTTTCCAGCTCTGGAATTTTTCTTTGGCATAAACTCATGCCTTCCAGCTCCAGATTTTTTCCAGAGTTTAGGGTCCGGATGGTTTTCTGGTTTAAATACAATTGAGGATATGCCGCCGGCAATTGCGCCCCATCCTGGACGAAAGGCTTTGCCTCCCAGCTCAATTGCTAAATCGTATGCTTTCTTATTATATTCAGTGCACTTATCGATCATTGCCTGAAAATCTTTTCCGGTACCGGAATCTTTTTTGAAAATAAATCTCATAATATCAAGGTTTTTTATATAGTTTTTCATCACTACAGCAATCTAAAAATATCGTATATGCCAATGAAGGACCACAAAAAGAAAGTTTTCCTTTTTTCTTGTAAAAACAATCAAATTCTTGTGATTGAATATGGATATCTGCAGGTTTAATTAGAGGTAGATGATCAATATCAAGATCAAACTTTTCAAAAATGGCTTGCTGAATATTTCTTTCAATTTTATTGTATTCAGGAAGAAGAACTTTTAAAGGTTTAATAACGTCCCCAACATAAGCCTCTGCAGCATCATGTAATAAAGCTACTTTAGCTAATTGAGTATCTGGATCAGAAAGTTTAACCATTCTATACACCATTACAGAATGCTGAGCTACCGAAAAAAAGGATTCAACCTGTCCGCCGAAATGGCATGTATTAGCTAATCCTCTCGCAATATCTCGAATGTCAATTTGATCTGGTTTAGGGTCTAAAATGCTAAATTTCTTCCCAGTCCATGTATTCATGTGGCCATCCAATTTTTGCAGTGGATGTAATTTGTTATTTTGATCGTTCATTTTTTCCATTATAAATCTTCGTATTCGTGGATCTCTACTTCTTCGGCGTCCACTTCTTCCGGTTCGTCCTTGTCCTTTTCATTAACGGTCATAAACGCAATAAAAAGCATGGAAACGAGCCAAATAACGGCATCAAAACCATGAATGACAATTTCTTCTAATGTCTCTACGCGGTGAAACTGGATCCAGTTCCAAACGAATAGGCCAACAATTAATAATCTGTATAGGATCCTACCCCAGTTCATATTCTCTAATTTGTTTTAAAAGGCCTTCGGTTGAAATGCCGTGCATAAATCTAAAAGCCAGATCGTTATACAAACCTGATTGAACTACCGGTATAAGTAGATCTTCAAATTCAATTTTACGTTGGCGTGCAATTTTTCGGATATGCATATTAGCGTGCATTCGCCCCATGTTTAGCTGAGTCATGGTGGGCAGGTATTGTCGGAGCTGGTCCGCCCAATTCTGGTATTTTTTGGTATCAGAAAATGTAAATTTCATAGCATCAATTTTAGATTTACAATTCCGGAGCTTCAACAAGCGTCCATTTTTCAATGAGCTTTTCTAGCCGGCGTTTAAAAGAATCCCATCCTTTAGAGTGGTGGATGAGCTCACCATTGAACCAGATGATAAAACCGTTTTGCCAGTTGTCTCGCCCTTCTTTTCGGACCAGCTGCAATTCTGCCTGGCGAATATCATCATCACCAATTGAGATCTGGTGAGCCTCATTGTTCATGAACACCTTTTCACCAGCTTTTAACTTCTCTTTAAGATCTTTGAAATCCATAAGTCGAGTTTTAGTTAATACTTCTTTCCATTGGTGAAAGTAGTAACAAATCCCGAAATACCAAAATTTTTTAATAGAATTATTAAATTATTTTGTTAATTCAAAGATTTTCTCAGCTGTTTGGATCACAGCTGGCCATGAAGTTTTGAACTTCTCCAGGTTTTCTTTTGGAACATCTTCTTCCTGGACAGCAAATAAAAACATCATTGGCACAGCTACACCGGTATGCTCAGAAATGTTTTTTAACGTTGTCATTGTGGGAAATGTCTTGTTTTGTTCCAGGAAACTAAGATTGGTTTGTGTCATTCCGACTGCTTCTGCGAATGCAGATTGACTTTGACCCATTCCTTTTCTCATCCCTTTAATTACTGTTCCTATGTCCATTGATATATTTTTGGTTTATGTTGATATGTTTAGATTATCTGTATAGATATCCTGATTTTCTATACATCCTTACAGAATAGTTTTAAAAATTCTTCTGCAGCATTATTTGTAACCTGGTGAAGATCTCGTTCAGAAAGTTTCTCCAGATTATTCAATTTTTTATACCGGCGGATCTCATCCTGGAGACAAACGGCAATGTTTGACTTCCAGGTTTCATGATAATCCGGATCATTTTGAATTGCTTCTCTGACTGCTTTAACTGCAGGCACTAATCTCATTGGTACTAACATAGTTGTGGGTTTTTTGTTGTTATTATTCCTGGCCTGTAACAATTTTGTTACAATCTTGTTACACTCTGTTACATTGTTACGCAGTTGTTTCTGGTTTAGACATTATTTCCTGTATCTGGCTTCTTTGAAAAAGAACATAGGAACCATGACGAATGCCTTTATACTCAGAAATTGGTACTGCAATTCGGGCCGTGATATTATCATCTTTTACACCCAGGACCTCTACCCATAGCATATCTTTTTTGTTATCAACACGGATCTTAACATAAGTGCCAGTAGAAACGGGCTCTAGTGTAGGGGTTTCTGCCATAGCGCAGCGATCACTAATGTTTACTGGGTTCTGGATCATTTGCGGATTAATTACTACTCCCTCAGCTTTTCGGAAGATCATTTCAGATTCTTTTACGGTTTCGTAATGCTTGTATTTGGAAAGATCTGCAGCTACTAAAGTGTTATCTTCTTTTGATGCAATTACACCTTCAATGCCGGCATTACAAAATGGACAATTTGCCACCTGCAGGTTTTTTTGTCCGGTTCGTTGTAGGTTACTTGGGGCCAAAACAAATTCGTTGTGGCATTCTGGACAGTTGCCAACATAAAATTCGTACAACCTTATTATTTTTTGAGCGTCTTGTGACATAAGTATTGATTTATATATTTGTATTCAAAGTATTTAAAACAGTCCTCCGATAATCGTGAATCGACAGGAGGGTTTTTGGTTTGTTGTTGGAAAAGGGATCTATTTAGGTTCCTTTTCGTCTTTATACTTCTTTGTGCACTCCGGACAACAAACTTCGTCATGTTCAACATCCGGATTGTAAATTAGGCTCCATCCTTCTGCTTTCCATTCTTCAGCTGCCATCCATTCATCTGTATCGTGTTTAACAGAACTTTTATGGCATCTGCTACAGCTGATATCTGTAGCTGTGTGCATTGCATCAAATATTGCGCTTACAGTTGCGTCCATCTTCTAATCAGATTTGTTAATAATAAAAATGTCATTAAATAATTAGCCGGACCAGCAATATAAATGGTCCATGGGCTAGGGATCAGAAAAAAGGCAACACTTCCAACTAAGAAATGAACCATCATCCAAATAATAATCTGTTTTTTTGTTTTGTAAAAACTATCCATCATGACTCCAATCGTACATTTTTTCAAGTTGATCGTCATTTGGTTCAAAGGACCAGGCCTTTGTTCCTTTTTTAACAAACAGTTTGATTAGGACCTCCTTTTCATGAAGCTCCAGTCCTTTCCACCATTCTTTAGCTTTCTTCGCTTTCCTCTTGTTCATAGTCTTTATATCGTTCTGGATGAAGATGTTTATCCAATTCGTACTCAGCTTTTTCTTTTTGTTCTTCCAGATGATAGTTTTCTGTTCGTAGTTGTTGAACCTGGTTTCGTTGATAGAAATAAATGGCTACAAGCACTGCCGTTACCAAACAGGCTACAGTCATTTCAATTTCACGCATATATTTCTCCGGATCTAAAATCCAAAGTTTTATGAATTCATACAAGGCAATGATGCCTGGAATAATAATGAGTAGTATTACAAGTCTTTTGTTCATAATTTCAAGATTTAGAATATGGCACCGGTTTAACATTTGCAGGAACATAAAGTGGGTGCCTGGGGCTTCCGTCCTGATTAATAATTAAAGCATGGCCATTAAAATTATTCAACACAAATTCAGCCCGTTCCGTAGCTTCTGGAAAAGATCCCCACGCAAAAATGATCTTTTCACATTGACTAGAAATTTTTTCAAGCCAACCATCATTTTCTCCAATTGGATCGTCACATTTTTTTAATTCTTCCGGATAAGGGGTAACAAATGCAAAAAGATTCATCATGTAAACTCCACCATATCCCCAATCCGCCGCAAATTTTTTAACACGGCGAATGGTAGGATCGTCATTAATATGATCAGCTGTAGAAGGATTGAGCCCTATAAACATGATCAAAGGCTTAGATCTATCCCATATACGCCATAATGCGTATCTGTATTTCTGACAATCAGAAAATTGAGCTCCAGACCAAATATTTCCGAAAAGATCCATTAGGGTTTAACCGGTTGTTTAATAATGAGATCATGTAGATCTTTATTCCAATGAGCATCTACTAAAGCATTGTGTTCGCCTTCTGGATCTGGGGAATTTTGGCGTTTCCAGTCAGTATCTAGTCCGCGCTCCCACATCATTTGTTTGAGATCTCTAACCCACATTGGAAAGCTATCCGGTTTATCAATTAGGCGTCCAAAAAGCCTGGCAAATATTACCCAGTCATAAGCTCCGTAGTAAGCATAAAAAACTGGATCTGCAGTTATGTGTCTGCTACCAGGTTTCATATCCATGGTCAGCTCACAGCTCTCAATCCAATCCAGCACGGATTTAGCTATGAGTGTGTTAGGCCCAAAAACCTCCATAGCCCATTGATTGTGTTTTGGTTGGTGAGCTGATACATTGCAATATCCTTTAGAGCTTTGTTCATTTCCCCACCAACGTAGTTTAGACAAAACATTGTCTTTAACCCATTGATCAGCATTACGCTCATCAAAATTTGTAGATTCAGCATAGAAAGTATCTCCATTTTCAGAGACAATTCCTAAAGAAACTATATCAATCCCTCCGGACCACTCAATAAATTCAGTGTCAAAAAAGTATTTCATTTTATTACGGTTAAAAGGAAGGATAGAAAAGGCGCTAGTCCGGTGCACTGCCTGATCCGTATCACGGTAGATCCTCCAATGTTAATTATTCTTCTTCATCTTCCCCTGCAGCATAAGCTACATTGATATTGGGGCTGCTTTCAGATTCTTCACTTTTTGCTGGTTTACGGCCAACTTCTTTATCTTCCAGCTCCGGATCAAAAGGGAATACATCAATTATTTTTGATTGTTTGATAGATGGGATCTCAAAGGAAACCATTAATCCTTTCAGGCTTTCTTCCAGTCTCTCATACGCTTCTTTAACATTATGAGCCTGTACTAAGTAGTTATTTTTGTAAGATTTTTGACGGCCTGAGTCAGCATCTTCGGTTACATATTGTGTCTGGCACTCATACCAGGTATCACAATCGTCATACGCAAAAATGTCGGCAAAATTTGCTCCTACAATTGCGCTTACTAAAAATTCACCACGGACATATTCACCTACTTCTTTGTAGATCTTTGCTTCTGCATCTGTGATGGATTGTGCGTTTACTAAATACGGCTCAGATACGCGCTTTAGCGTGCCGTCCGTGAATTCCTTTGTGTACTTACACGTTGCTTTTTTCCAAGTAATCATTGATATTACGGTTTTATGTTTATATTAGTGACCCGATCTATTTATTTCCATTTGTAGAGATCAAGGTGAATAGAAGAAATCCTGGCCGCAACGCCAGGATTTTTTATTATTCCTCCTGGAGCTCAATGCCGGCTTCTGCGGCACACTCATTCATGAGTTTGTTTACTTCAAAAGGCTTTGGAGGCCTTCCGTCTTTTTGGAAGTACGCCATGGCTAATGCCGACTGCTCGATATACATTTCATCTGCCTTTGCATCATCCAGTTTTCCTTGATCATTAAGATCTTTAGCTTCTTTGTAGCTGGCAACCAGGTTCTTTTTCAATGTCTCCTTTTTCTTTTTGGAGTGTTTTCCAGCTTTTTCCATGATTTGTGGCGCCAGCTGAATGGCTTTTAGTTTTGCTTTGCCCTTCTTGAACATATCACTTTTTTTTTAATTTTTGAACGTCTTTAAATCTGTCTTTATCCACTCCATGCGTTATGAGGCGGTGATAATAGGTGCGTTCATTTAAACCTAGAATATTTAAAACTCCGGCAACATCTTCCTGAGTTTGATAAGCAATTTCTACACGGTCCTTAAATCTTTTTTCATTGAGAAGGACCACGATAATTTTGATAGGATCTATTCCGGATCTGGCAAGCCATTTACGGACCTGAACTTCATTGTAGCTATCTTTGGCGGTGAATTCCATTTGCTATTTCTTTTTTCCTTCGTATTCATATCCATCTACAACTTCCTGCAGACGCTTTTTTTCAGTTTCCGGAAGATCTTCTGGTTTGATAGATCTGCCACCAAAAAGAATTGGCTTTTTAGAATTTAGCATTTGAGCTGCTTTCAAAAATTCCTTTGTATTCTCCAGGTTTGCTTCACGGCGCTTCTGCAGTGTTTCGGTTAATTCCTTTTCGCAGTCTTTGGTTGGTACGCGCATTGTGTTACCACAGTGAGGACACCAATAGTTTGCGCCTGGAAAGGCAAAGGTGAAAATTAGAGGAACTTGTTTTTTGTGCTCAGGGCACACTCTGATAATTGTATCTTTTGTCATTGCATATAGTGTTTATACCGTGGCATCTTATTTAATGTCTCGGAATTCATTTTGTGAAAATTTACATCTGAACTGGCAGATCCTAATCGACTACCGGTACCAAATCGTGCTGCAGGTGAAGTTTTAAGAATAGCGTACATAAACATAAGCCCTGCTATTATTAGAATAATCAGAATAACGTAGGTAATTTTCATGACTCTGGAGGGGTTTTTCGTTGTGACACTTTCTTATGGACCAGCTTCAATTTTTTGTTGTAGCTGAGGCCCATTTTCTCATAATACTTATCCCAGGCGGCATAAAGTGGAGAAAGATCTATTCCGTCACTAAATCGTTGATTCATTTCTTCAAAGTTAATGCATCTAAAAATATTAAGCAGCTGGCAGTAAACGGACTGCGTTTGAACAGTTTCATAAATTGCCAGGCTCGAAAGTATCTTTTAGCTTTTTTCATTCTTTTCAATATTGTCTACTCTGATTATTACAGTGTAGGTAATTCCATAATTATCGATAGATCTGCAGAACAAACCTATTTTAGTGTGTTTCAGGCCATCAACCGGATATTTTCTTTCTTCATTCATTTTCTCCAGGATCTCTTTAAGTGTTCGCTTTTTGAACTTTTTAAAGGGCTCTGGATGGCTGTGACCCCAACCATGGCCATACATTATTGTTTCAATGTTTCTTAGGTTATGACCGCTCATAAAAAGCAACTTTAACCGGCATTTAAGGATCTCAATAAAATAGCGCATATTCTGTCTGAATTTTATAAATTAAAAATGCGGTTAAGATCAGCTGAATGATACTATTCACCGAAAATAACCGGTTGGCTTTTTCGCGTGGAGCTTTAATTGCGATCCACATGCGGATAATCTGATTAATGCAAATGGCAATAAAAATCCACCCTAATGGAGTGAACCAACCAAAGACCCCCCACAAAACTTCGATTATAGTAATAGGAACCGCCAATGGTGATTTTTTAGCAGTTTCGATTGCCATTTCAGCATTTATCTCTGTTACTTCTTGCATTTTTCCGGATCTGGATTTTCGGATAAAGTTGATAAAAGTCAGTATGTTCCGGATGAAATAAAGTGGAGCATAGAAAAATATTATTTCGGTTCCAGTCATAACAATGAGTATATGGTATATGCAAGTGAAAAAATGATAATGATCATGTTGTAAATTGAATGATAAGCTGTGCTCATTTTTAAAGCCTTGGTTTCTGCTCGTCTATGTTTTCCATAAGAACTGCTCCAAAATTCGCTGGTAGTGTGCTCATCTAAGGTTTTATAATAATGTTTTCGGTATTTAACAGCAAAAAAGTAACCGGCGATTGAAATTGCTATAGCGGTTCCAAGTGAAACACCCATGATACAATGAACTATACCAAACAGTAATGACTTTTTGATCATCTTTTTGTGTTCTAACACGCCATCCCTAAACATTTGTTCTTCAATCTCTGCCAAAAATGGAACCGCTAAACCAAAAAGAAGCAGAAAACAAATTGATCCTATTTGCATCCAGGCAACTCCATGCGTCACATTGGGATCTCCAACCGCGCTACTAATTACAGAGCCGCCTTCCGGATAAACCAGGTGCATATATCCGTAGGACAACCAGGTTACTTGATTCAATAATATTGCAGCAATTACAACCAGTAATAAAACTCCAAATGTTTCCAGGATCCGAATAAACTTAAATTCTCTCCAGATCTCCAGAATGAATCTGCGCCGGTACCAGTTTTCGTAAACCGTTTTGCTAATCCAAATAGCCACAAATACTGACAGCCCAATTGATATAATTGTTGTGATCATTATTTTCTATGGTGTAAATAGTCGTCTAATTCAATTTTGCCTTTTGCGTCCAAAACGTATTTCATGCCATGGCGGCGCATTACTTCTGACTCAGTAGTAGCATGTGAAAGAAGATCTAACAACATGTATTCTTCAAACTTTAAGATCTCGTCAGTATTTTCGAGATCTGGACGTTCATACTCCATGGTAGCCAGGTAAACAATTCCACGCCCTCGGTAAAATTCACCGGTAGGACGGAGGGAAGTAATTTTCATGGCGTTAATCTTTCTGCCTTTTACTACAAATAAGATCCGTTTATTCAGGATCTCTTTGACATTGCTTTTTGTTTGTTCCATCTGCTTTTAAAATAAGTTAGCCTGGACCGTTTCTTGACCAGGTACAAAATACACCGGTGGTCCTAATAATACAAGTAATCTTCCTGCAGGTTTATCTGCCGATATCAACATGCAGTCATATCCCCGATCTCGCGTTCCTTCTGAAACCGCATATCTGTGCTCATTGTATGTAAGTGGTTTTTTATCTCCTTTGTAAAGTGGGAGATCTATAGCTTTAAATGCACAAGCACGAATTAATCCTTCGGCTCCACTTGATACAGTTCCAGTAATTACGTACTCTATGTTTTCATGATGAAATATTCCGGAGGCTTGACCTTTTTCCATAATGCTGCCGGCAGACGCGCATTCAAAAATTTCCGCTTCTCTGGATCTATCAATCACGATATCTTCTCCTTTTCCTAAGTATTGCATTATGTTCGGTTTCCGTTTCTGCGTAACAATCCACGCGTTCTGATTAAAAGATCTTTACCAGGTTTTGCAATCAGTTTTGTATTTCCATCCTGTGATGATTTTCTAGGATTTTCAATTTCATGTAACAAATGCTCTAATACGGCATGTGCTTCATCCCAATCCTCGGCAGTTTTACCTGTATCAAAATGTTTATTTCCAATCTTTCCGTATAGTTTCCCTTTGTAATCCATTATTAATCAGTAATTTCTGTTATAAGACTGTAAACACACATCTTGTCTTTTATTTCGCCAAGAAACCAGATTGCATTGCTTTCATCTTCATAGGGCGGCGTTCTGTGCTTCCATTTTTTTATACCATGAGGTCCAGATTGAGTTGGTGTGCTCAATGAATATTCTGGAAGTGCATCAAATTCCTTTCGAGAGAGGTGTACTTTCTCATAGGTGTCCAGTTTCTTTTTAAATTCTTCGGTTAATTCTATCATTTGATTGTGTCTCCTACATTATATGAATACTGTAGCACTTCATGTAGTGCTTTATCGTCTGTGATCACAAAAATAGTTCCTATAGAATCTCTAAGGACCATTCCTTGAAAACCAACCGCTTCAACTACGATTGGTCTGATCAGCTGCTCGTATTGATATTCAATAAGCTCCTTTTTTACATAATCCGGACAATCGCAGTTCATTGGTGCAACTGATTCGGTTTTAGGTATTGGCTCCTGGACCAGACAACCAACATGTACAAATGGAAAAAACGCAATTAATGTCATTATTCCCATAAATGCTAATATCCGTTTCTCACGGGCTGTTCTGCTTTTCCAAGCTATCCAATTCTCCATAGTTGTAAGGTTTTAAAAATCCGTTATTATGTTCTGGAAGGCAATTCACGCAATATCCTTTTTCACTGGACCTGGAGGCGGTATAGATCCAGATCTCATTTTTAATCGTGTCATTTACTCGATATGTAAATGGGCCGTCCAGATCTATTTCAATTAACTCAGCATAGGGGTGTTTATCCCTTAAATGATTGCGGTAATCTTCATCATCATCCCATTTTTCGCAGGATGAAATGATCATGATAATTGCGATAAATACTACTTTTCTCATTGTTCAAATTTAAAAAACGCGGGGGTTTCACTGCTACTTGCTTTTCCTTCGCAGCTGGGCTTCCTTCCGCCTTTCAGGAGAGGTTAAAACTTCGCTTACTCGGTCAGGCCCCCGTCAGACCCTTGGTATATCTTTATTTAATCCATTCTTCAAACTTAGCCCATCCAGTTAACCAGGATTTTTCAGGACGCCACCGCCAGAATTCATGAGAAGGGCATTTAACGCCATCTTCTAAAATTACGGTGTTCCCTTCCATGTACATCCATTCATAATCACTGAAATGCCGGTGACGCATTTTTACGCCGGTTTTCATGAGCTCAATAGCTTCTTCTTTTGTGTATCTGTGTGTTTCACTCATTAATTTCTCTGTTTACAATACTTACAATTTCCTTTGTGAGCAATCATATCTCGGTCTGGATTTCCAAACTGAGAAAAATATACATACTCACACGAATCGAATTCAATCACAGCCACATTTTCAAGGCGGTGCTGACCACGTTCTTCTGTTGTATGTGATTCACACCCTGTTAACCAAATTGGACTACTCCAAAGCGCACAAAAGAAAATTACAATAAACGTGTTAAAAACGGCTCTGGAAACCTTGTCAGTTACCCAGCTATTTGATCGTATCTTTTTCATCTGGATCTTCTTTTTTTGGTTTGATTTCAATTTGCGCCTCATCCGGAACATGGACCACTTCCACTCCAAATTTTTTGCATACGCGCCCAATATCTTTTGCTGCCATATTATCTGCAGCACCGACAATTATTACTTTCTTCAAATTGCTCATTGTTTATGTGTGTAAAATTTCAATTTCTACGTTATTTAAAGGTGTTGGAAAATAGCTTTCTACATATCTATGCAGAAGAATTCCGTGACCTTCATCAATCCAGACTTTATCTTCACCATTCCATTTGGCAATCGCGAATCCGGAAGTGGAATATTCAGGACAACTTACTAAATAGCAGCATCCGTCAATTGGTTCGTTATTTTCGTGCTTCACAAATATCATTTTTTATCTATTGGCCATCCAAATTCATCTTCTTCTAAATCCTCATATTCAGCGTCCTTTGCTTTTTGAGCTGCTTTTTTCTTTTCCTGATATTTATCACTCCAATTATGAAAAATCAGAGTGATCATGTCCTGGATTCCTTCATCATTTTCATCCGGATCTTCTATTTGTAACATTTGATCAGAAAATTCAAGCACAATACCTACTTGCATAGCGGTTGGTAAATGGTGAAACTTGATGTCATTCCAATAATACACTCTGGATCCGATCGGAAACAAATCATGCCATTTGACCGACTTTTTGTATTCATCAATCCATTTATAGAACTTCTCAGCAACATCTGGACATTCTTCAAATAAAGGTTCCCAAAATTGCTTTTTATCTAGTACGTCTATTCCGTTAGCGTTTTCCATTTGTTTTTCTTTTCCACCGGATCTTAAAACCGGCATAGTTAAATAAATTGATCACATGCCCTATAAAAAGGGAGAATGCAAACCAATACGGCCAATATTCTGCAGGAATATACCTGGTACAAAACATGCCGGCAACACTTGTCACGGTGTAAATGGCAAATTGTCTCCAATAACGTTTTGTTTTCATTGGAGCAAATAAGATCCTTCTCCAGCTGTAAATGATCTGATAATCTTCTGCAGCAGGACCAGTTTTTTCTGATTCTTGTTTTTCTAAATATTCCTTTTTACAAGATTCAGAACAAAACCAGGAAATGTTTCCTAGCTTCAAACCTCCTTCTTCATGACATATAAGAGGATCCCCAGGATATACGCAATGATTACAGGTTTCACAATGTCCTATGGTGTTTCTCATTGTTCGGGTAGTTTTTTATGAAGATCTTCCAGGCTGAGCGAAGTGTTAACAACTCCAACTTTCTGGCCCAGTTTTGTAACAGAAAATTTAGCTCTGTTTGATCTTTTATGACGTTTTCCTTGTAGTAGATATCCTTCGTGCCCGTACGCAAACGTACAGATGTCTTTCCAAGGAGTATATCGTTTTCTAAAGATGCGTTTCAATAATTTCATATCAATAAGTCCATTTTCCGGTTTGTTCATAAATCTGCTTTGGGCATTCATCAGCACAACCTCTGGTTTTGGTGCCACAATCTTTTAAATGATATTTCCAATAATCCTTTGGAGCTACATTAAACATTCGTCTGAAAAATCGTTCTAGGCAGTTCATGTTTTAATCTCGTTTCTCCAGTTCTTCCTGGAATCGGTTAATTTTCTTTTGGCGATCTTCATCCCAACCATGCTTTGATTGAGCCTTGTTCAGTTTGTCAACCGCGCTCTGCAGTTCTTCTGCGGTCATTTCCTTCAATTTCTTCTTTTTTGGCATAATTCAATTAATTTATGGTAATTGTCCTTTAAAATATTTCTGCATAATTTGTGCGCACACATCATCAGGAATAAGTTCGGTTAGTTTTTTGTTGAGAACACCTACAATATTGAAATCTTTACGACTAATTGCGTCTTTGTATTCGTCTTTTAATGATTCAGATATCAATTCATTTCTTGCTAACATTTCAACCAATTCAATTGCATCCGAAATAATTAAAATATCCGTTTGTTCACTATAAATGTATTCAGCAATAATGTACTGATCGTTATTATTAAGTTCAATCTTATCAGCCATATCTATTTTTTGGTTTGTTGTTTACTTCTGCGAACGATCATTACAATTACCAGTGCGAGTGAAAGCACAATGAAAATGATCAGGATCTTTTTGAAAAAACCGCTTTTAGTCCAAATATCCTGGATCTCATTTTTGGTTTGCTTGTAATAAGATGGATATTTACGCCTTTTAAGGCGGTTTTTCTGATATTCGGTTATTTCCCTTTGCCTTTTATCTAAAGATCGATCACGTTCAGCCCTGGCGCGCTTATAGGTATAATCTGCAGTGATATTTCCGTTGATATATGTCATTTTGCGCTTTCAAATGCTTCTTCTGGCCATCCAAGGACCTTATCTTTATGATAGAGGCCAATGAAAAAATGAAATGATTTTCGTCCGTCTAATTGTTTCTGAATAAACTCCCTGGCCATGGATCCATCTTTCAAATTATATTCGTGGAGCTCCTGAGTATGGAAAGTGCCATAATTTCCAATTCGTCTCCTGCAGGGAATATCTACCTGAACCAGTTTTCCTAAAGCGTCTGATTTAAGTCTACTTTCGTAGACAACGTTTTCTTTGAGAAATTCAATTGCTTCACCTGGCAGCCAATGGTATGTCATTTCTTTTTTCATCTAATCTCTTTTTACTAAATGAAAATCCATGGCCTCAGAGCTCGTTAAGTGAAAAGCTAATTCATGTTCAGGCGACCAGATCCGCATAATATTAGGTCCAACCATATCAAATTTGAATCTTCCTTTTACTGGATCCAATAAAAAGTCAATTTGCATGGCATGACACATTGTAATTATTTCTTTAGGAACTAAACCAGGTTTGCAACCAACAATTGCAAATTCCGGATATCCTTTTTCATCTTCTCGAATTTCACCGGTAGGAAAAACCATGATTGCGTCATAGTAATATGTTCCTGAATTATCTGGCTCAAAATATGGATAATTGAGTAGATCTTTGATTGTGTAAAAAATTGGTTCACTCATAGTTTTAATTATAGCATCAAAAAAATCCAGTAAAGCACAATTATCAAAGCAAACAATCTTTCATAATACCTTCCAAACCAAAGTTGAAGTTTGTTGAGCTCATGATGTATGATGTACTGATATAAATGTTTTTCTCTGGAACTAATTATATAGAATCGATCAAGGGGGTCCAGAAAATAAACTGCTCCGCCTGATTCGGATTTATGGTAGATAAAATAGCCGCTCTCAATTACTTTAGTGTAATGGTGACTACTATTGCGCCGGTACAAAATTACTTTTTGACCAGGTTTAGGAATTTTGTCACTTAAATTGTGATATTTCTGAATTAAAGGCATTTTTCTCTGAAAGTGGCTTGGTTAAGCCGATTAAAGACTTTTTTCTATTTTTTCCAAAGAATTTTTTGCAGATGCAATTTCGTCTTTAATATTTTCCTTTTTTTCTTCTTCTTTCATTCGATCAATAGCACGATTAACCTGCTTTTTAGAAGTGTAAATTGTTAAAGCAGTTGCAAAATTCCAATTCTTTTTGCCTGGTGTACGATAATACGTTGCTAATTTTTTGAATAAAGTTAGAAATGAAGGTTTTCTGGGAATCTGAAAATATTCAACTTTTTCGATGTTGTACTCCGTTTCTCCAGGTCCATAGATAGTTTTAATGATATAACCTTTTTTGAGATCAAATTTTACTTTTGCCATAACATCAATTTTATAAGTCAAATTTAATAAAAATGCCGAAAAAACAACTTTTTCATTAAATAATTTTAATTATTTGAGTGCTGCAGTTGATGAGCTCTGGATGTGAGCTCCTTCAATACTTTTTCATAATGTTCTCTAAAAACAGCCTCCAGATAAGGAGAAAATTTTGCGTTTTTATGATCAACTGCCCATCCCATAAATTCAACAAACTCCTTATAAAGATTAATGTTTATGCTAAAACTGAATTTTTTGTCAGCTGGAGTAGTTGATTTTTTTATAATAGTTGTGGCCAGCTTTAATCTAAATGCTTCAAAATTACTCCAGGTAATATACCATCTGGGATCTTTAGCGTTATACAAATGATCATAATATTCCATGTAGAAATTTTCACAAACTGACTGAAAATCAACTAGAATATTCCGATCTACTTTAAGACTTACATTAAACATAATTATCCTGCTTTTTCCATTAATTTTTCCATTTGTGTTTGTTGAGTTCTAGTAGGATCCTTCGGGAAGTTGACGCCAAAAGTAATATACAAATGACCACGCTTTAATGTGTCTGGGTTAATCTGGCCCTCATTTTTTACCCGAATGATTTTACCTGGATAGATCCATTTTGGTAATTGGATCCGAATTGGTCCAGCTGGAGGGCGAACAGTGATAGGTCCTCCAATAACTGCTTTTTCAAGATCTATATTCATTTTCATGTGAAAATCAAAATCCGGATTTTCAGGTTCTTTTCCATCTTCTGTTACCCGAATTGTTAGGATAAGATCTCCAGGTTCATGATTATTTACTGCAGCACCTTCATTTTTTAGTCTCACGCGGCCTAAATTTGGCGTTTTAGGAGGAATTGTAATCCATAAATTACGCTCCAGAAGAACTTTTCCGATATTTCTGCAGGTCGGACAATCCATAAAATCGTTTATAACTGAATTTCCGTAGCAGCTTGGGCATAAAATTGGCCGTTCAAAGACAAATTGTTTCCTACATCCTTTAATAGCTTCATCCGGAGAAAGGTATAAATCTCCAATTAGATCTTCACGACTCTTTGGAATACCAAAGAGCTCATTAAAAGTATCTTCAAAAGCATCAAATGTTCGGTTAAAAAAGTCATGGGCGCTTTCAAAATTATATTCCTGGTAGAATTCCTGAGCATTTTTATAGTGCTGAGATCTACGGTGATTTTCATTTGCGGATCTATATCCGTAAGGCTTGGAACTAGAGGATTTTCCGCGACTTGTCGCGACTGAAATTTGATCATATTCTTTGCGCAGCTTTTCATTTCCAATGATGGCATAAGCCTCATTGAGCTCTACCATTTTTTTAGCTGCAGCATCATCATCTGGGTTTTTATCCGGATGATATTTCATTACCAGCTTACGGAAGGCTTTTTTGATTTCTGCCTGAGTAGCTTTTTTTGTTACGCCAAGAATAGAATAATAATCCTTCGTCATACTACTTTGTTCACTTTTATCTTACCTCTATTCCATCTAAAAACTAACGTTCCGTTGGCCGGATTTCCAGGTTGATGATCATAAATATCAATATTCTGAGCTTTTGACTCATGCTTTTCTGCCAGTTTCAACAGTCTTTTCAATCCCAGCTCAGGTAATCGCTGTTTAGAGTTGGAATTTTTTTTATCCCGTGAATAGAACTGAGCTTTTCCGCCATCCTGAAAGATTATCTGCATGGCATACGATTCTCCATTTGGTAAACTCATGCTGTCAATTTATTTTGGTTAAGGACTAGGTTATCAAACGCATTTGCAATCTCCGGATATTTAGCCAGAATAATACGTTTAGTCTTGAAATAACCCTGAGTATTTGGATTCTCCAGGTACATATCAATTGCTTTGTTCATCCAATCCCATCTAGCCATGTACTCATTGATCAGTTCATTGGATTCTTTGATTTTCCGCTTATTGTCGCGGAATTTATCGTACCAGAAACGAGTACCAGCATAACCGGATTTATTTTCCGGATCAAAATATTTAATCGGTGAATTTGGAATGTACCTGTTTGCTGGATCTCGCTGGACATATTCCCATGCCAGTAGAAGTCGCAGTCGGATTTCTTTGAATTTCGCTTTCAATTCTCTGCCT
>CALALS010000078.1 GCA_937925525.1 uncultured Flavobacteriales bacterium
CCATTACGTGCAAATATTTATCTACTTGCTCATGGATGGCTTTGATTACTTCCGGGTGTTGGTGGCCTAAGTTGGCAACAGAGATGCCCGAGATTAAATCGGTGTAGCGTTTACCATTGTTATCGTAAAGGTAAATGTGCTCGGCACGGGCTACTTCTATGCCCAGCGGAGTGGGTGAGGTGGGCGCCTGGTATTTAAAAAAGTAATCTCTGTTTTGAGACATCTTAGCTTTTGATTAATTCAGACAATTCTGATGAGCCGGTGAGCTTTCCTTTTTTGTTGTAGCTTTCTTGTTTTACCATGCCTACACCGGGACAAAACCATTCTACTGCTTGTGCCTGTACTTTTACAATGGTTTTCATTTCTATGTCGTAAGTGATTTTGTAACACTCAAAAGTGCCTGCTGCGGTGGTAATGGTTTCTTTGGCTTCTACTTTACGGTTGGTAATGTTTACGGTCATTTTTAGCATGCTCATGCCCATGGCTACCTCTGAGCCTGAAGTGGCAACGTCTATTACCATAGTGGCATCTTTTAAGTTTTGACCTACCGTAGGGTTTGAATAATAGTCTAGCTGGTCGGCATCTATTTTTACTTCCATGCCTTTAAAGCTTGCCATCATTTCTTCGTTCATCATTTTTTCAATGCTGATGTTGATTTGGTTACCGTCACAGCTTACATCGTATTCGCTGCTATTAATTACTTCGTTTTTGTCATCAATAATTTCTTGCTGAATAGTAGCAGTAACTTCTCCACCCGATTCTCTGGTAGAAACAATTTTTTGGGTAGAGGTAGAGCTTAGTTTTCCTTTTTTGTCAAACGATTGGTAGCTCCATTGTGTGCCTTCGTTTAGGGGTAGTATTTCGTCACAGTTTTGACTAAAAATAGTTAAGCTTAATAAGATTGAAAGTGTAGTGAGTAAAGTTTTCATGTCAATTGTTTTTTGTGGTTTTACTTATTAATTCATGTAATATATGTGTGCTGCTTTCCCAGCTAAATTGTTGTTTTACAAATTCGTTTCCGTTTTTTGCAATACGGCTTGCCAGTGCTTCGTCTGACAATAGGTTAATGATTTGCTCGGCATACTGTGCGGGCTGCTCTGCAATAATAATGTTTTTATGGTGTTCTCCGCCTAAGGCATTATTGGCAAGGGTAGAAGTGATACAAGGTAATTGTGCCGCCATAGCTTCCAGTAGTTTGTTTTGCAAACCCGTACCAATGAGCATGGGCGCAATAAATATTTTTGCTTTGCCGTAGTATTCGTTCATGTCGGCCACAAAGCCTGTTACCACTACTTTTTTGCTTGCCAGTGCTTTTACTTTTACGGCAGGGTTGGCACCTACAATGGCAATGTTTATGCTAGGGTTGGTTTTCCAAACAATGGGCATAATTTCGTTTACCAGATATTCTGCCGCCATTACGTTAGGCGGGTAGCCCATGTTTCCGGTAAAAATAATGTCAAACTCTTTTTTGATTTCGATAGGATAATACTTTTTAAAATCTACACCGTTAGGCACTACCGCAATATGATGGTTGGCAGCGTGCACAATAAGTTTACGGTCTTGGTCGGAAATGATGGTTTTGTTATCGAAATAGTTGAAGATTTCGTGCTCGTATCGTTTTAGTCGTATGGTTTCTAGCTTTAAGAACGGGCGTAAAAAAAACGAACCGTTTTCAATTCTTCGTTCCATCCCTCTTGCCAGGGCATCCATATAATCTAATGTTTTAGGAATGGGAAGGTCTTTTACGTATTCCGAAACTCGTATAAGCTGGCAATAAATATGTTCGGGCTGATATTTTTCTATCAACTTATGTATTTTCTTTTTTACTGATTTATTGTAGAAGTAAGCTACCTGCAATGAGTTTTGGGTAAACAATAAGTTGTTGAGCAGGTTTAGGTAAATGTTTGATTTAGAAAGGTGAATGATTTCAATGTTTTTACAATAGGGCGATAACTTTTCTAAGGCCTGTGGGTGAATGGGCGCATCGTTTAGGGCGCAAAGTGTTATTTCATGGTGTTTAGAAAGTTCTTTAATTTGGTTAAACGCTCTTAGTCTATCACCTTTTTGAAGTGGATAAGGAA
>CALALS010000079.1 GCA_937925525.1 uncultured Flavobacteriales bacterium
ACCATGTCAAGTAAAATTCCGTATTTAGTTTTTATATCGTTTGGATTTAATTTTTTAGCCCAGTTTTGTGTGCCTAGACACCAGGAGTCTTCCATGTTCGTCATTGAGCCGTAAGGAGCTCCATAATCTTCTGCATCAAAAAATATTATATCAACACCAATATCCGGTTTATGAATACTTAATTGTCTGGCAACTTCAATTAACACACCTACACCCGATGCTCCATCATTAGCTCCGTCAATAGGCGTATTCTTATTTTCATTATCTCTGTCGGCAAATGGTCTAGTGTCCCAGTGCGCAAAAAGCAACACTCGATTCTTATGCGAAGGATTATACTTACCTATGATGTTTTTAATATTAAGTTTTACTTTATTAAATGCAGTAGCTTGACCTTCTTGGATACTTGTAGTTAAGCCGTATTCTAAGAGTTTATTTTTTAACCAATCTGCACATTTTTTATGGGCTTCGGAGTTTGGAACTCTTGGACCAAAGTTTACTTGCTTTTCAGTAAAAAAGTAGGCAGAATCACTATTAAATGCTGGTTTAGTAATTGGTTGTACATTAATAACCTGTTTTACTAGTATTGTGTCATTATTGTTGTGAATAGACTTATTTTCGACCACAAAGCTGATAAGAGTTATATTGCTAAAAAAAAAAAAAAAAAGGATTCGTTTCATTAATTTTTTAGATGTTTGAAAGAGTGGCTAAGGTAAGAAAACTATTAATTTTTTTGCTTTGATAAATGAAAGTCTATGGAAAAACTTTCATTGCTAACACTGGCTTTTATTTTTTTTCTAGACTCAAGAATATATTCTATCTTCTTAGGAAAATCATGTTCTTTGTTTTCAAATAAAACATATTTATTCTCTAGTTTCGATAATTTAAATTTAATAGGAAGTGCATTATTTTGGTCATATACTGTGGGAATGTAGAAGATATCATTTTCAATAACCACTAACTCTAATGTTTCAAGAATGGTGGTGTCTGAGTCTATTATTTTGTAAGAAGAGCCCTTAAATTTAGTGTTAGATATTTTGTTCCATTCTTCAAACTGTAAATGCTTTGACGAAGAAACTTTCCATTTGCCCAACATCCAATCTAATTTATTTAGGTTTTTGTGTGTATGGTTTGAGAATGAAGTCAAAACAAAAAATCCCGCTACTAATATTAGTAACGGGATTTTATATAATGGTTTAAAAAAATTAGTCTTCAATAACACCGTCTCCTATATATCTTCCGCCTTTGTATATCTCAATTTTAGTAAGAATACCATCTTCATTGTATCTGTACCATTTACCGTCCATTAGTCTATAGTTTTTGAAACATCCATCTTTTTCAAGTTGTTTGTTTCTGTTATATAGTTTAGTACATCCTGTTCCGGTAAACACATCAGTTTTAGAGCCGGTAGTAACTGTTTTTGGATCAACTTTAACTACTTTTTCAGGAGACTCTGCAATTTCCTCTTTTAAAGGATCTTTTGCAGTTTTAGACTCATAAACTTTGGTTTTGGCAGGGTCTAATGCGCCACCATTAAAGTATTTTTCGGCTTTTAATTCTCCGTTTTCGTAATATTCAGTAACCAGTCCAGCTTCTTTACCGCCATCCCATTCACCAACAATCATCTCCTGTCCATTTTCGTAGAAGTATTTTTGTTCACCACTTCTTTTTCCGGTTTCATCAAACTTAAAGGCTTGAGAAACTTGTCCATTTTCATAGTATCTCTTAAAGGTTCCGGTATTTCTGTTGTTTACCCAGTTTCCTTCTTCCTGAACATTTCCGTTTTCAAAGTAAGTTTTATAGTAACCAAAAGGACGGTTATTCTTGTAGTTTATTTCATCTTTAGTAGTTCCGGTTTCATAATATCTTTTCCAAATACCTTGTTTTCTACTATTTTCATACTTACCTTCTGACTCTTTTTGAGCAGAATTTGTCTTATAATAGTATATCCACCAACCTTGTTTTAGGTTGTTTTCGTCAGTCCTATTAAGTGTATCACTTTGGTAAGTCTTGTCATTTCCTGCGTAACTCCAAGTTGCTAGGAGTAGTAATGACATTATAATTGATATTTTGTTTAATAAATGCATCTCAATCAAATATTGTATAAAGCTACAAAAACATTTCCTACAATTCTCAAAAATTAGACAAAATTTGTTCTTTTTTGGATGAATTAGTAGTTTTTAGCTATTAAACTTAAACGGAGGGTGTTTATATAAGGTTTCAAAAACTTAAACATTTTTTAGCATTATGTCCACTAATTCTTTAATTCCATAGTCATTTTTCCAATCCCAATCCTCTCTAGCTTTGCTGTCGTCAATTGAAGAAGGCCAAGTTTTGGCTATGTTTTCTCTATAGTCTGGAGCATAAGTTATTTCAAAATCAGGCAGGTGCTCTTTAATTTCATTTGCTAGTTCTTTTGGAGAAAAGCTCATCCCTGCAATATTATAGCTTGACCTAACCTTTATTTTTTCTGCGGGAGCTTCCATGATATTTATGGTTGCTTTTATGGCGTCTTCCATGTACATCATAGGTAAACTGGCATTTTCCGATAAAAAGCATTCGTACTTTCCTTCTTTTTTTGCCTTATGAAAAATATCTACCGCATAATCCGTAGTTCCTCCTCCGGGTAGTGATTTATAGCCAATTAGCCCGGGATATCTTATGCTTCTTACATCTACATTGTATTTTTCATAGTAATATTCACACCACCTTTCTCCGGCTAGTTTGCTTATACCATAAACAGTATTTGGGTCAGTAAATGTATTTTGCGGAGTGTTTATCTTTGGAGTTCCGGGCCCAAAAATAGCAATAGTAGAGGGCCAAAAAATTTGATGAATAACTTTTTCTTTAGCAAGGTTTAAAACATTAAAAAGACCATCTATGTTGAGTTTCCAGGCAAACTCAGGGTTTTTCTCAGCATTTGCCGATAATAAAGCAGCTAGATGATAAATTACCTTTACATTGTGTTTTTTAATAATGCTTAGAAGTTTTTCTTTATCAAGAACATCAATAATTTCAAAAGGTTGAAAAAAATCCTTTTGATTTTCCGGAATACGAATATCCGAAGCAATTACATTTTCATGCCCATATTTCTTTCTAAGCTCTTCTGTTAGCTCAGTCCCTACTTGACCAACAGCACCTATTATGAGTGTTTTTCCTTCCATGCCAATTAAACAAGTTGCTAAAGTACAAAATACATTTATGTAACATTTAACTTTCTTTATTAAATTTGTTGGATGTTTCCTATTAATTGTATTAAGTTAGTTTTAAAAAGAAAACCGGAGTGATTTATATCATTATTTATAATCACTTAGATAACTAATTTTACAAAAATTAAAAACTCAATTAAAAATGCCATTATATCATACACTGGGAAAAATACCCGCTAAAAGACATACTGTTTTTAAGAAAGAGAATGGTGATTTGTACTACGAGCAGTTATTTGGAACTATTGGTTTTGACGGAATGTCCACTAATATGTATCATGAACATAGGCCTACGCAAGTTAAAGAGATTAAAAACCAATACAATATTGCTCCAAAAATTGCAAATGCTAATAATATTCAATCTTATAGGTTAAGAGGCTTTCAAGTTAAACCTGAAAATGATTACTTGGAAAGTAGAAAAATTGTATTGACTAACTCTGATTGTCATATTACCTTGGCTGCTCCTAAACAATCCACCAAAGATTACTTTTATAAAAACACTGATTCTGACGAGCTTATTTTTATTCACAAAGGTTCCGGTAAGCTAAGAACTGTATTGGGAAATCTTGATTTCAAGTACGGAGATTATCTTTTAATACCTAGAGGTGTTATTTATAAACTTGACTTTGATAATGAAGATAATAGATTGTTTATTGTAGAATCTAGACGACCTATATATACTCCAAAGAAATATAGAAATTGGTTTGGTCAGCTTTTAGAACATTCTCCATTTTGTGAAAGAGATATCAGAAGACCATACGAACTTGAGACGAATAACGAAAAAGGAGAATTTCTTATTAAAGTGAAAAAGAAGGATGAAATTTTTGACATGATTTATGCAACTCACCCTTTTGATGTGGTTGGCTATGATGGATTTAATTATCCTTATGCTTTTTCAATTCACGATTTTGAACCAATAACGGGCAGAATACATCAACCACCTCCGGTTCACCAAACTTTCGAGACAGATGCTTTTGTGGTTTGTTCATTTGTTCCTAGACTTTACGACTATCATCCTGACTCAATTCCGGCACCATACAATCACAGTAATATTGATTCAGACGAAGTATTGTATTATGTGGATGGCGATTTTATGAGCAGAAATGATGTTGAAGCGGGTCATATTTCACTACACCCGTCCGGAATACCGCATGGCCCTCATCCCGGAGCAGTAGAAAGAAGTATAGGAAAAAAAGATACTCAAGAATTAGCTGTTATGGTAGATACCTTTAAACCCTTAATGGTTACTGAAGAAGCGATGAAAATTGCTGACGAAAAATATTATAAATCTTGGTTAGAATAACATTAAAAAATTAAAGAAATGAGTAAAGAAGTAAAATCTGTAGATTATGGTTTAGAAAAGATTTTTGAAGGAGCGCAAGACTTTCTACCTCTTTTAGGAACCGATTATGTTGAATTTTATGTAGGCAATGCAAAACAAGCTGCCCATTTTTATAAAACCGCTTTTGGTTTTCAATCCTTAGCATATAAAGGCTTAGAAACAGGCTCAAGAGATTCTGTGAGTTATGTTTTAAAACAAGACAAAATCCGTTTAGTTTTAACTACTCCTTTGAATAGTAAATCACCTATAAACGAACATATAGTTAAACATGGAGATGGAGTTAAGGTAATAGCTCTTTGGGTTGAAGATGCAAAAAGTGCATTTGAAGAAACTACGAAAAGAGGGGCAAAGCCTTTTATGGAACCGGTTGTTGAGAAAGATGAACACGGAGAAGTAGTTCGTTCAGCCATTTATACTTATGGAGAAACAGTTCATATGTTTGTGGAACGAAAAAACTATAAAGGCACATTTTTGCCTGGATTTAAAGAATGGAAATCGGATTATAATCCTACTTCAGTTGGATTGAAATTCATCGACCACATGGTAGGAAATGTAGGATGGGGAGAGATGAATACTTGGGTGAAATGGTATGAAGATGTAATGGGGTTTGAAAACTTTTTATCCTTTGATGATAAACAAATTCACACCGAATATTCTGCACTTATGAGTAAGGTGATGAGTAATGGTAACGGTAGAGTAAAATTTCCAATTAATGAGCCTGCAAAAGGAAAGAAGAAATCACAAATAGAAGAGTATTTGGAGTTTTATGAAGGCTCCGGAGTTCAACATATAGCTGTTGCAACAGATGATATTATTCATACGGTCGCAGAATTGAGGGCTAGAGGTGTTGAGTTTTTACCGCCACCACCACAAGCTTATTATGATGATATTCCAAGAAGACTGGGAGACCACATGAAAATAATGAAAGAAGATATAAATGAACTACAAAAGCTTTCTATATTGGTAGATGCTGATGAAGAGGGGTATTTATTACAAATATTTACCAAGCCAGTTGAGGATAGACCGACACTATTTTTTGAAATTATTCAAAGAATGGGAGCAAGAGGTTTTGGAGCCGGAAATTTCAAAGCTTTATTTGAATCAATTGAAAGGGAACAAGCAAATAGAGGAACATTATAATTGTTAAATAAAATTGTTCTTAATAATCTATTTATTATAATTGTGAAAATTAAAATTAAAACTATGAAAAAAGTAATCTTATCATTTATTGCCCTAATAGGCATATCTACAATGAGTTTTGCTGATAATTACTCATTTGAATCTGATGCAGTTGATGCATTATTTGAAGAAGCAACAGAAATTATTGCAACTCAGTCTAACTCAATGGAATATATGGAGGTTATAATGCCTTCTAATCTTGGTGGTACTGGCCAAATGATTAGCGGTGATAGCGAAGTAGTTGCTTTTATATTATGCTGGTTTTTTGGTGTAATAGGTGTTCACAGAATTTATCTTGGTTCTTCAGTGGGTACTTATATAGTTTATTGTTTAACTGGTGGTGGTTTAGGCTGCTTGGTTACTATTGACTGGGTTTTACTATTAATAGATATTATAAATGATGGTGAGAAAATTGGCATGTATGCTGATAATCCACACTTATTTATGTGGAAATAAATAACTTAAAAGAATAGTTTATTTAAAGCCATCTACTAAGTAGGTGGCTTTTTTTATTTTAGATAATCTTTTATTGAATTATTAAAATTACTTTTTAGCTTATTATTTTTTTTGTTCGCTAGGAACTCAGCTCTTCTTACACCTCCAATATAAAACGCTTGAAATAAGCCATTATTAAAAGTAAAAGCAGTAAAATAATGTTGAGTAACAAAGTTGTAAACTGCGTAACCTAAAGCCGCAGAGGTAAGTGTTAAAGAAGCTAAAAAACCTAAAGGATATCCTGCATAAAGCTGCCCTAATCCCGGGAAAATGTAGGATAAAGTTTTGGCTGTTTTTGTGTTTTTAAAGTGAGGAATGTTTTTATCTGAATATAATTTGATTACCACTTCAGTTAGAGAGTCATTAAGTTCTTTTGGAGCAGTATTAACAATCCATTTTAACATTGTTTTTTTTGCTTCGTCATAATTTTCCAGCTCATTTAAAACCATCACTTTTATTGGTAGGACTTCATTTTTTAAATTTTCTGATTTGGTGTATTGTTCTATTTGTTCAAGTTGAGATAAGCTCTCTGTAAAATCTGATTTTAAATAATTTAAAATGGCCAGTTGTAGTTTAATATTAAACTGTAAGGTATCTGATAGGCCGAGTGGAAAAATCTGTTTTAATGATAAAATGGCTTCTTCATATAAACCTAATGTTTTATAGCATTCGTTTGATTTAAGTAATAGTTCTGCTTTCTTGTTTTTTTCATCAGACAAATAGTATGCTTTATTAAAATAATAAATAGCATCATACATGTCATTATTCATTAATGAATGATTTGCTTGATTCTCAAAAGATGTTACTTCGTCAGATAAATTTTGACTTTTAATTGAAGTAGTTCCTAAGAGGAATATGCATATGAAGTAAAACGGTATTCTTAAATTTTTCTTCAAATTCTTGTTTAACAATTTTTACACTAAAATAACTACCGTAAATATTACCAATATAAAATACACTAAAGATGCTTCCAAAAATATAAAACTGAGTATTATTGACGCCACCTTTTAAATATTGGTCTAATGTCGCACCGGCCATTACTGCTGTTATTCCAAAAGAAGCAACTCCTTCATAAATTTTGCCTGCATACATTTTGCCTGTTCCGGGAATTATGGCAGACATGATTGCTGCAATACCCGGCTTTTTATTTTTTTTATTACCAAAATCAATTTTAATAACATTCAACTTTTCAATTTCATTAGCATAACTAAAATGTACTTCTGTAATGGAATGAACTAGTGAGTCATATTTAGAGGTGTCTTTTTTTAACAGAGATATAGTTGCTAACTCAAATCGATTAAGGTTAATAAGAGCTTCGTCATCATTTTTCTGATTCTTTAGTATTGTTTCAGCGTCATCATAATTTCCTAAAAATGCATTGCAAAAGGAATTAAAAAAACTTGATTTGTGGTAATAAGTAGATTGAGTGCTAACTTTAGATAAGTAAAAACTAGACTCTTTTAGACTCTTTAATTTGTAATAATGCCATCCAAGAAAATAATTAAAGCTGTCTTTTTGAAATTCATTTAAAGAGTTAAGGTTAATTTTATTTAGTGCTGCATAGGAAGCAGTATTTAAGTCTTGTGATTGTAGATATTCAATAAACCGGATTTCTTCATTAAAGCTACTTTTAAATTCTTGGGAAAAAAGAAAAGCAGGGAACAGAAATATGATTAGAAAATTTTTAATAATGATAATGTTTAGAAGAATATCTTTCTGTGCTTTCTTTTAATTTACCTGTTTGCTTGTTAAAATCATTCCAATTAAAATCTCCGGATGATACTCTGTTACACCTTGTTAACCTGTCTGAGCTAACAAAAACTCCTTTAAAAATCCCGTAACGTTTTATTAACTGAAAACTATACTTTGAACAAGACGGTTCGTAAGGACAGTTAGAAGATATTTGGGGTGAAACAATTTTTTGATAGGTAAACAATAATCCTCCCATAGTTAATGAAATGGGGTTGAATTTTACTAAGAAGTTTGAGTCATGAAATATGTATTTTGGCTTATACTCATTATAAGTGGAGTCTTTAAATTCTTTTTTTGTAACAAGATTTTTATCTGAATTACTTAGTTGCGCAAAACTAACTGAAGAAAGAAATAGCAATAGCAGTAAGATGCTATTTTTTACCGGAGATATTTTTTGCATTGGCAGGAATAGTGTAATTAAAAAAACTAGAATTAGGACTTAGATTAACATTGTTAATTGTTACTCTTGTAATACTTGAGTCTTTGTCTCCAAAAAAACTAATGTCGGTTATTTTCATTGGTATGTTGATGTCTGTATAGGATTTGTAATCCGTATAATATGTTTTTTTTAGAGTGCTTAGTTTATTGTCTTTATATTCCACAAAAACAGGCAAGTAATCTTTGTGTACTAGTTTAATGGAGCCAATTTTATCTGCCATTTCTAGCGGTGGAACCCACCTAGTTACCATATATTGATTTTCAAATTTTGTATCTTTCAATTTAAATCCTAGGTCTTTTAGGCCCATATCCTGAATTTTTTTAGCTAAAAAATGGTAAATAAAAGTTCCTTGAGTACTGTTTGATTGATCTTGTGTAATAAAAACAGTATTGTTTTTGGGATTATAAATCTTTGTTTCTCCAAATTTGTTAGTAAATATCATTTGCTCAAATGGATAGGTATAGTGCATTACTATTTTATCATTTGAATAATCATAAAAGACATCTGTTAAGGCTTTAACATATTTTTTATTTCTGAGTGTTTTCATTTCCATAGACAAGCTAATCTTTGAAACACTGCTAGAAGTAAACGAAATCAAAAAGGATCCGAGTATTAGAAAAAAAAGGTTTTTTTTGAGCTTTTTAAGCCAGAACATTGTTAAGTATTGATTCAAATAATAATTTCCCATCTATGTTTCCTAATTCATTGTCTGCCGCTCTTTCCGGGTGTGGCATCATGCCAAATACATTTTTTTGAAGGTTACACACACCGGCAATGTTTTCAAGTGAGCCATTTGGATTAAACTCATCAGAAATTGTGCCATCTTCAGAGCAATATTTAAACAGAACTTGATTATTGTCGTTTAACGACTTTAATCCATCCTCACCTATAAAATATCGTCCTTCGCCATGCGCGATAGGGATTTTCAAAACTTTGTCAACAGGAATTTTATTGGTAACCAAGGTTTCATTATTAATGGTTTTCAAAAACACATTTTTGCAAATGAATTTTTGATTGTTATTGTGCAAAAGTGTTCCCGGTACTAGCCCTGCCTCACATAAAATTTGAAAGCCGTTACATATTCCCATTACGTATCCTCCCTTTTTTGCAAAATCAACCACACTTTCCATTATAGGGGAAAATCTAGCAATGGCGCCCGAACGCAAATAATCTCCGTAGGAAAATCCACCCGGCAAAATCACAAAATCAACTCCTTGTAAATCAGAGTTTTTATGCCATAGTTCTACAACTTCTTGGTTCATTATATCTCTCAAAACATAAATCATGTCTTGATTACAATTAGAACCCGGAAAAGTGATAACACCAAATTTCATTTCTACTATTTTTTACAAAAGTATTTATTTGGTTGGCATAAACCAGCTTTTATCTAAAAGTTTATTAACCCATTTTCAACCAAGTAAGCTACTACACAAGCTACAACAAAACTTGTTGTTAATACCTCTTTAACCCACATTTTTTTAATATCTACTATCATCCTTGTATAAATTAAAGTGAGCGGAAACAATGTTTGACAAATTATCTGAGATATTGATTTCGTTACCACTAGACTAGAAATAGACAAAAAAAGCATGATTATTAAAACTAGATATAGGTTTCTTTTTCTTATAGTATCAGTTGTAAGGTATCTAAAAAAGATAAAAGAATTACTTATAATAACCATTAAAACAGTAAGATATATAGCGTATTTATAGGTAAAAGATGAAAAGTTACTAAAACTAAAATAGTCATTTAAAAGATAAAGGCTATCAAAAAAATAGAGTATTACCGCATAATAAACAAATGGGATAACAGCTCCTACAACAACCATTAAAAACTCTTTAAACTTGGGAGTTCTAAGTATCAGGAGCGAAATCATAGGTAATAACAATAGTGGTAAATTGTAATTAAAAAAGATGCTCGATATGGATAATAAAAATCCGGCATTGAAAGATAGGTTATAGACATATTGTTGATTGTAAATTCGCAATATATACTGCCATGCAAGTATTAGAAAAAAGCTGCTTAATATTTCTAATGAAAAATCCTGTTTTAGCATTAGCAGTGAAAGACTCAAATAAAACAAAGAAGAAAGGTGGGTACTTTCTTTCACAAATGAGTGCTCAGACGATATTCTTTTTACTAAATAAGTAGATAGAATAATTATGATAATATTTATGGTTAATCCATAATTCTGACTAATAACATCTGTAAGAAGTGTCTCAAGAAGGCCGGAAGAAGAATAGTAATTGTTCCCTCCAATAAAGTATAAAGGAATTGAAAAAACTAAGCATAGCAGAACTATAAAAGCGAAAACAACAATTTGGTTTGATTTGAATACTTTATAGAACACTATTTAGATGAGATTTAAATTATATTTTTCGCGAAATTAAATTTTATATTTATTTTTGGTGGGTTAATAAAACAAATAGTTATGAGAATTAATGAATTGTGTGATACACTTGCTGATATTTTTGAAGCAACTTTTCAAATACTTCCCGCTTTGGGCAATGGTGCAAATTGGTTTTTTATAGCTATAGGTTTTGTTGGTCTTTTCTTTTGGTTAAATATGCAAAACAATTATACCAAAGAAGCCAGAAGAAATGGTACGTTAGAGTAGTTTATACTCTTATTCCAAGTACACAAATATCATCTACTTGTTCATAGTCTTTTTTCCAAGCTTGGAACTCTTTGAGCAGTATTTCTCTTTGTTCGGTTAATGGCTTTTTATAGATGTCTAAAAGCAATTTTTTATAATTTGCTGTTTTAAGTTTTTTTCCTTTTTCTCCACCAAATTGGTCAGCAAACCCATCAGATGCAAGATAAACCATTTCTCCATCCCTTAACATAACACTTCTCTCTTCAAAGTTTACCTCACCAATTTCTGACAATCCATTTCCAATATATTTTTTACTTCCCTTTAGTACGTTAATCTCATTTTCATAAACGGTAATGGCAGAATTAATTGCACCTCCGAAAGTTAGTTCGTTATTGTGTTTGTTTAATTTACAGATGGCTATATCCATCCCGTCTTTCATTTCCTCATTGTTAGATGATGTAAGCGCATTCTTAACTCTTTCATCCAAAAAATGAAGAATTTCTGAAGGGGAGGAAATATTTTTTTCTAGTGCAGCATTTAGGCTGTTGTATCCTATAATACTCATAAATGCACCAGGAACTCCATGACCTGTACAGTCTGCAACTGAAAAGAAAAGGGAGTCATTATTTTCGTTGAGCCAATAAAAGTCGCCAGAAACGATATCTTTTGGGAGATAGAGAACAAAGAATCCTTTAAATTTTTTAGCAAAATTTTCGTTGCGATTAAGCATGGCTGATTGTATTCTTTTTGCGTAAAGAATGCTATCGGTAATATCCTTGTTTTTTTGTTCAATTATATTTTTTTGAAGAACAATTTTTGTGTTGCTTTCTTCTAAAATAGTAAGTGTTTTAGATTTTTCTCTGTTATTTTTAATGACAACAACAATTAATATTAAAAACAAAACAAAACCAGCTATGAATGCGTAAATGGTAATTTTCTTTTTGTTTAATTCTGCTTCACTCAAAGCTTTTTCTTTTTGTAATACTTCTATTTCCTGTTCTTTTTTATAGCTATCATAAATAGCTTGTTGTTCGGCAAGAAGTTTTTCCTTTTCTTCTGATGTTTTTTCTGACTCTAGTTGATATAAATTTTTAAGGTGAAAAAATGCTTTTTCAAATTCTTTTCTTTTTTCGTAGGTAGTATAAAGTGAGTGATGTAAGTTTATAGAAAGGCTATAATCCCCTAGATCACCTCCAATATTATATGCTTTTTGCATATATGATAGGGCAAGCGCATAATTTTCTTTTTTGTAGTGTAAGTTTCCAATGGATAACAAAACACTTGAAAAATCAAGAGGATTAGATGAGTTTTCAAGATACTTTAGAGCATTCTCATAACAGAACATTGCACTATCCGTTTGTTTTAAATCTATATATACTCCTCCTATGCTATTATAGTTAGTGGCTAACAAAGAATTGTCTCCTAATTGTTCAGATAAACTAATGGCTTTTCTGTAGTAAACTATGGCATTGGAGTAATCTCCCTTTTTTGTAAATAATTTAGCAATATGATAAAAGCTATAGGCCATTCCTTCAATATTGTCTGTAGATTTATGGTTCTCATACACTTCATTAAATAAGCTAAAAGCCTTATCATATTCTCCTAAATTTATGTATATGTTTCCTATGTTATTCTTTGTGTTATTTAATTGGTTTAAATCACTTATTGCTTCACTAAGCTGCAAACACTCAAAGTAGTTTTTTAATGCCAATTCATAGTTTCCTAGCCTTTTTTGAACCACACCAATATTGTTATATAAGGAAAATAACAGATTTGTATCTTTGGTAATAGCGATTTTTTCTTTAGCCAACTGGTAATATTCTAAGGCTTTTTCAAACTCTCCAATGTTTTTACAAGCAACTCCAAGCCTGTTGTACATTAATGCAATTGCTTTTTGATCATTTAGTTCTTTATATATATCAAGTGCTTTTTTATAATAATCTATTGCCTTTTCGTAATCTCCCATTTTTTTTCTGGCCAACCCGATACAGTTATATGCGTCTGCGATTAATGGTTTACTGTTAATTTTTTCTGCCTGAGCCAAACCTTCTTCAGCATATTGCAGAGATTCGTTTATAGATTTTGAAATAACTAAACCTGATAGTTTTAAATATGCTTGAGCTATATCTTCCGTAGAGTTTTTCTTATTTTTAATTATTTCTTTGTAGAATGAGATATCTTTAGCATAGGTTAATGTTGCTATACAAATCAAAAAGAATGTTATAATTTTGCGGCTAATCAAGATTTTCAATTCAATGGATAAATATATCACAATTTTTCTCAATTCTTTTTCAGACTATTTTAATTATGTAAAAGGAGAGTTTTTATTTTCTAATGGTAAGTTATGGTATGAAAATTATGTTTTTTGGCTGTTGGCAATTTCTGTATTTTTTTGGCTATTGGAAATAGTTTTTCCTTGGAGAAAAAATCAAGCTATTGTTAGAAAGGATTTTTGGCTAGATGGATTTTACATGTTTTTTAATTTTTTTCTTTTCTCTTTAATTGGCTATAACGCAATTAGTAATGTTTTTGTAGAGCTATTTAATGATTTTCTTGGTCTTTTTGGTATAACCAACTTAGTTGCGATTGAAGTAAATTCATGGGCGGTATGGCAACAACTTTTATTGATGTTTGTGCTAAGGGATTTTATTCAGTGGAATGTTCACAGACTGTTACATCGTTCAGATTTTTTATGGCAGTTTCACAAAGTTCACCATTCTGTTAAGCAAATGGGATTTGCCGCTCATTTGAGGTTTCACTGGATGGAAACGGTGGTGTATCGTTCTATAGAGTATATTCCGTTGGCGATGATTGGGTTTGGTTTAGATGACTTTTTTATCATTCATATTATTGCATTAGCAATTGGTCATTTTAACCATTCAAATTTCAGGCTAAGTTTGGGGCCGCTAAAGTATATTTTTAATAACCCTCAAATGCATATATGGCACCATGCTAAAAAGCTTCCGAAAGAAAGAAGATATGGAGTAAACTTTGGATTGAGTTTAAGTATTTGGGATTATATTTTTGGCTCAAATTATATTCCTTCTGATGGAAGAGATATAGAGTTGGGTTTTGATGGTGATGATAAATTTCCGCATAGCTTTTTTACACAGGAAATTTATCCGCTTGGTAAAAAGTAATATTTTACCTTTGCCATAGTTTAAACTAACTTTTTTGGAAATCAAGCAAAACGACAATTACTTTTCTATTCCTAATTTATTTACACTTGGAAACCTGTTGTGTGGATGTTTGGCAATTGTATATGCTTTCGAAGGATTTTTATATGTTTCATCTATACTTGTTATAGTAGCCAGCGTGCTAGATTTTTTAGATGGTTTTATGGCAAGAGTTTTAAAACAATCATCAACGATAGGACAACAACTAGATTCACTGGCCGATATGGTGACCTTTGGCGTTGTACCGTCTGTAATTTTATATCAATTACTAAGTCAGGCATTTTATACCGGAGACGGACTCATATTTGGATTGAACGCAGGAATGTTTCCTAAACTTGGTTTTTTAATTGCTTTGTTTTCAGCTTTGCGATTAGCAAAATTTAACATCGACACAAGACAAACAAAAGGGTTTCTTGGGCTGCCTACTCCTGCAAATGCTATTTTTTGGATTGGACTTCCTTTGATTGAACATTATGAAGTAGCAAGTTTTGCTAAACCTATTGTAGCTCTTTTACTTCAACCTGAAACTATGGTTGTTTTTGTTTTGTTGCTTAGCTTTCTATTAATATCCGAAATTAAAATGTTCTCACTTAAGGTAACTTCCTTTTCTTTTAAAGAAAATATACTTGTATATGTATTTTTAGCAGCTTCTTTGGTGCTGTTAATAAGTTTATCTTTTTTGGCATTACCAATAATTATAGTTTTGTACATAATTTTATCAATTATTAGTTCTACTTTTTTAAGAAAAACACAGTAAAATGAATTTTATAGCTGAAATAGATATTATGCCTCAAAAAGCATTGTTAGATCCACAAGGAAAGGCAGTTACATCCGGATTAAATAACATGGGGTTTAAAGAAATTACCAATGCAAGAGTTGGTAAACACATTACCCTTGAACTATCGGCTGAAAGTGAAGAAGAGGCAAGAAAAAAAGTAGAAGAAGCCTGTAAGAAACTTTTAGCAAATCAAATTACGGAGAGCTTTGAGTTCAATATTAGCGCTAGCTAGAAAGTTGCTTTATAGCAATGTAAGCCATTAATCCTGCTCCTATTTCTAAAGCATTTTCATCAACTATAAAGGTTGAAGTATGCAGTCCCGATGCATTTTGATTTTCCGGTGAAGTGATTCCTAATCTATAAAAACACCCGGGCATTATTTGAGAGTAATAGGCAAAATCTTCAGCGGTCATTCTCAGCTCTAAATCTACTACATTTTCTTCTCCAAGATACTCAACGGCAGATTGCTTAGATAATTCTGTAGTGGCTTCGTCATTAATTAGAAAAGGATAGCCTTTCATAATATTTACCTCACATTCTCCATTGAAATTTTTAGCAGTTTCAGTTGCAATTTCTTTAATTTTTTGATGAGCCTTTGCTCGCCAATCTTCATTAAAAGTTCTGAAAGTTCCTTCAATGCTAACCTCATTTGGAATAACATTAGTGGCTCCATCGGCAATAAATTTTCCAAAAGCTATTACCGTAGGAATTTCATTAGGAATATTTTTAGCTTGATTAAGCATAAAATACTCGTTCAATTTTTTAACTATTTCTCCTGCAATAAATATGGGATTATTATAAGTGTGTGGCAAAGCTGCATGTCCACCTTTGCCTTTTACGGTAAAATAAAGCTCATCAGTTGAAGCCATATAGTTACCGCTTTTAAAACCTACTTTACCTACGGTAAGTTCCGGGTAAACGTGTTGGCCTATAATTTTTTCAGCTTTAGGGTTTTCAAGTGCGTTTTCTTTAATCATTAGTGATGCACCACCGGGTAACTTTTCTTCTCCGGGTTGAAAAATAAATTTAATAGTTCCTTCAAATTCATCTTTTAGCTCATTCAAAATTTTTATTGCTCCCAATAAAGATGAGCTATGGACATCATGTCCGCAGGCGTGCATTACTCCATTGTTTTTAGATTGAAACTCTAAACCGGTTTTTTCTTGAATAGGTAAAGCATCAATGTCAGCTCTAAGAGCAATAACTTTTTTATCGGGATTTTTTCCTTTAATGTGTCCAACAATGCCGGTTTTAACAAAACCACTTTTATATTCAATTTTCCAATTATCTAATAAATTACAGATGTATTTTGAAGTTTCAAACTCGTGAAAAGATAATTCAGGGTGTTGGTGAATATGTCTTCTAATAGAAATTACTTCAGCAAAGTTTTGTCTGCTTAGTTCTTGTATTTTATTTATTAAATTCAATTAGCAAATGCGATTATTAGCGAATTATTTATTGTTTTTTGAAGTAGAAATTATTTTAGTCAGAATTCTCGTTATTGTATTTAGTTTAAGTATTAAGCTTTCAGGTTCCAGATAATTTTTTAATTCTTTACACAAGAATAACCAATACTCTAATTCATCAGCCTCTTTTAGTGCAATTTTCAGTTTGTGTATAAAATCTGCTTTACTTTCAGCGTTTTGCGCTTCTTTAGTATTAGCACCAATTGAAGTCCCACTTCTTAAAATTTGATTTGCAAAAACTGTTTTTTTTAATTTTTCAAGTTGGTCTGCGTACTCTACTATTTGTATTGAAAATTCAAATGTCTCTTTAAGGATCAAATTTTTCTTGTATTTATCACTCAAAGTAAACTCCATAATTGTTCATTTCTAAATTAGCTAATAGTTTAATTATTTTATTTAGGAAAGAAAATCATTTTTATGGCAACAATAGCCATAATTCCGCCAAAAATTCTTTTTAAAGTTTTTTCGTCAATAAACTCTAATGTAAGTTTTGAACCGAAGTAACCACCTACAATAAATGCAACTGCAATGACTGTAGCATACTTCCAGTCTAATGCATCTGCTTTATAATAATTGTATGCAGCTAAAATGCCAATTGGTGGAAGCATTAGTGCCAAGCTTGTTCCTTGCGCTTGAAATTGACTTAAACCAAGAATATACACTAGTCCCGGGACAATAATAATTCCTCCGCCAACACCAATCATTCCGCTTAATGCCCCAGCAGTTAGTCCAATTAAGATTAAAATAATTAAAGTAGTAAAACTCATTTTTTATATATCAAGACTCAAAGAAAGGTAAAAAATAGGATCTTTTACAACACCGTTTTCTATTCCCCATCCCCAGTCTGTTCTTACAAAATATCCTAACAGTTTTGAGCGTAAGCCAAATCCATATCCTGCAACAATGGGTTCATTTCGGTTGTATAAGGTAACAGTAATCGGGCCTCTTTCAATTACTTCTGTGTTAATTAAATTATCTTCTGAGTAAGGGTCCCAGCCATTCCATGCGGAGCCGACATCAAAGAATCCAACCACTTGAAAATTATTTATAAACTCTGAACGAATAGGTTTAGCGGAAAAGTAATTAAATATTGGCCACCTTAATTCGCTATTAATAACTGCAAAGTTGCTCCCGTTTCTGATGTTTTGGTTAAACCCTCTCATATTGGCAGCTAATGACTGAAAACGATAATTCTGAGAAAAATCAATGTTTGTTTTGTCATTAAATCTTGGTTGTCTTCCTAAGATTAACCACTCATCAACACTACCTAAGTAGTATGCAATTTTTTCTTTACCAAAAGAGGCTGAGCCGGCAACTCTGTTTACCCAAATTAATTCTCTATGAATTTTTTGATAATGCCTGAAATCAGCTCCTAAAACTCCTATCAAAGATTTGTTGCCGTTTAATTCTTGGTAGGCTTCTCCAAAAATTGAAAACTTGGTTCCATAAGGAATATTAAGGGCAATTTGTCTTGTATTGTCATATACAAAAGCACCTTTAATGGTTGTCCAGTATTCATTAAAATTAGGCGTTTCAAGTGTTACATTATCGGTAGATTTTATGATTATTTGGTCATATCTTCCGCTTACGGTTCCTCTTAATGAAGTAACTTCAGAAAATGGCCACTTAAGCGAATAATTAATGGTGTTACTATTTATTTTATAAGCAAAGAAATCAGTCACCACTCTGTTTTCAGTTCTTAGTCCGTTCCATTCTTTATCTAATCTATGAGTTAGATTTTGGTAACCAATCATAAACTCTTTATTGTGAATGCCTGAATATCTAAATCCGCCATAGATAGAAATATCTTCGAATAAATCTTTAATACCAAACTTTAAAACAGCCCCTAAACCCGGAGAAATGTATGGACCACCATTGAATACCTGGTATTGCCCATTCATAAATTGTGAGTTTAGCTGAGTAATACTTTGGTCTGTTGCAAATGCTTTAAAATAATACCGCTGTGCAGGAAGTTTAAATTCGGGCTGGGTAGTGTCTGCAGGAGTTTTCTTTTTATTGTCACCAATTACAATTACCTTTTTGTTGTTTTTTTGTTGATTATACTCCCCATTAAATGAATAGTTATCAATATCTATATAATCGTCTGTTTTGTCTTTTTCTATAGGGTCATAATCTTTTAGCTCAATTACTTTTAGCTTGTTTAAATTGGTCTGTTGACCCTTTTCATTGGTGTTTGTATTTTCTTGAAAGGACGAAGCTTTTTGATTAATCGATTTAAACTTGCTTACATCTGCCACATACATATTGTATTTTCCGCCATTAAAAAGTATTTCGGAAAACTTTTCACTTTTGTTGTTGATGTCGTATTCCAAGATATTTCTTTTGTAATTGGTAGCAGGTTCGTGAATGAAAAAATATCTATAATGTATGGCGGTATCAATACTAGCAATAGTACTGTCATACTCTGCAATAAAACGATTTAGTACGTTGTTACTTTCCGTTATATAGGTAATGTCTTTCCCTAGTTGGTCCGGTTTAACTTCACTTTCGTTAGGCGTATTGGTAACTCTAGTTAACACCTCACTTTTTGACTCTAAATCATAAATAAAGATGTCTTTATGATTATTAGGTAGTTGGTTTAAATTAAATTTTTTAATTGTCTCTAAAGTGTCGGATTCTCTATTAGAGCTAAACACAATTCTTGAAGAATTATCAATAAACTTTGGATGTAAATCATCATAGATGTCGTCCGTAATTTTCTTTTGGGTGTTGGCGCCAGGAGTGTAAACATAAATATCAGAAAGACCAGTATTGGTAGCTGAAAAAACAATTTTTTTCCCGTCTTGTGAGTACGAGAAGTCTAGTACTTTTTCAAGATTGAATAACTCTTGCGTTTCAATTTTTTTATCGGCAATATTGTAATAATGTATCCAAAGCCTTCCTTTTCTTTCAGTAATAAATGTGAGTAATTCACCGCTTGGGTGCCAAGCTAATTGAGGAAAAGTGTAATCTACTAATCTGTCTAATTTGGGCTCTTTTTTATAAATCCTTTTCTTTTTTTGCTTTTCTAAATCATAGATAAATACTTTGTATTTACCCATGTGGTTAGAAGTGTAAGCAGCATATTTTCCATTTGGCCCTGCTTTAAGCATGCTATAAACTCTTCCTTTTCTTGATTTTATTTTCAGTGGTTCAATGTATGGGTTGTAGGCTGCTTTGTCTTCCAGTTCAAACATTTGTTTGTAGTAAGCAACCCAGTCATTATTTAAGCTTTTAACGGAAAGACCTAATACAAACAAAAATCCGTTTTCAACATTTCGGCTAATTTTTGCCATGTACAAAATGTTTGGAATGACACTTTTTCCATGTACTTGTGCAATATAGTGCCACATTGCATGACCTGCTATTACTCCTTCTTCTCCATTAAGTCTGTTGAATTTTTTATACCTGTCACTTATAACACCGTCTTTAATTCTATTGGCAATTTCAGGTGTCCACCCTTTAGATACGTAAGAAATTAAACCGTTTAAATACCAATCGGGTAAACTCATTAATGCAGAGTTTTTTAATACCTCTTTCCAGTCTCCGCCAAACATCATTTGATTTAACAGAATTTCTGCTATTCCGGCTCTTATTTGTTGTTCTAGCTTAGCGTAATCTCCTTCGTAATAAATAAAAACTTTAGAGCCGACTATTTTTAAAACACCACCAATGTTTTGTAAGTTTTGGTCTGATAAGCCAACATTACTTTGTTTAAAGTCAGACTGATTGTTGTAAATGACAAACTGAATACTTTCACTTAATTTAAAGTCGAAAAAGGACTCAAGTTCTTTAATATTTTCATCAGCAAACTTTGAAGTATAAACAGCTATTTCTCTGCCACCGGTATAAAAGTAAGTTTCGTATTTTTCAAATCGGAAATATTGCCATTCAAAGTCATCGTACTGAACTCTGTTTTTTCCAAAATCTATTTGAGTACCGTTGTAAAACTGCCCGTAGGTAGAAATTACGCCTAATGAGAATAATATGGTAACTA
>CALALS010000080.1 GCA_937925525.1 uncultured Flavobacteriales bacterium
ATGTAGAAGGTGTGGGTGAAAAAACACTCAAACTATTCACCGTACTTAGACCTACTGATGTTAGTAATTTTTAATTGAAAAGAAAAGTAAACCATGAAAGGTATGAAAAATATAATCGTTGCACTTTTAAGCTTAGTTACAGTAACTTCATTTGCAGGTAATAAAGACCGTTCCGGTGAAGCTGGCGCCTCTGAGCTATTGATTAATCCTTGGGCTAGATCTTCGGGTTTAGCAGGGTCAAACTCAGCCTATGTTATAGGTCTTGAAGCAATAAATACAAATGTTGCCGGACTAGCTTTTACCCCAAAAACTGAATTGCTTTTTGCTCATACTAGATATTTATCCGGTACAGGCATTGGAATTAATAGTTTCGGGTTTTCTCAAAAGTTAGGTGAAAGTAATGTAATTGGTGTTTCTGTTATGAGTATGAACTTTGGAGAAATTGAAAGAACTACTACTAACTTGCCTGAAGGGGGTATAGGAACTTTTAAAATAAGTTACTCTAATATAGGTATCTCTTATGCCAAAGAATTTTCAAACAGTATTTATGGTGGTGCTACCGTAAAAGTTGTTTCTGAAGGAATATCAAATGCCAGAAGTTCAGGTGTGGCATTAGATGCAGGAATTAGATATGTTACCGGAGAGTATGATCAAATTAAGTTTGGTATTGCTTTGAGAAATGTTGGGCCACCAATGAAGTTTTCTGGTGATGGTTTAACCGTAAAAAATGAGACTGCAAATGGTCAAATTTTATCACAAAGTCAAAAATCAGCGCAATTTGAAATGCCATCGTTATTGAATATTGGTGGGTCATATGATTTTTACTTTAATTCTACAGTAGATTCAGCCACTTATGAAATTAAGTCTGACCACAAATTAACAGTGGGAATGAACTTTACGTCAAACTCTTTTACAAAAGACCAAATAAGAGTTGGAGCAGAATACGCTTTCATGTCGAAATTTATGATAAGAGGTGGTTATATGTACGAGCAAGGCATTTTTAATGCTGAAGAAAGAACTCAAGCTCATACCGGGCCTACTGCAGGTTTTTCAATTGAATTACCGCTAAACAAAGCCGGAAGTAGCTTTAGCTTAGATTATGGATATCAGTTTTCTAACCCTTGGAGTGGCTCTCATACTATCGGAGCTAGAATCAATTTGTAGAGAATACTAAAATTTCTTAAATTTACATTCAAAGAGAGTCCTGTAAAGGATTCTCTTTCGTTTTATATCACTTGACTAAAAATAAAATTATGGCAGAAACACAATATTTTACTGCTGAAGGTTTAAAAAAACTGAAAGAAGAGTTAGACCAACTCAGAAAAGTTGAACGTCCTAAAATATCTCAACAAATTGCTGAAGCTAGAGATAAAGGAGATTTATCTGAAAATGCAGAATATGATGCTGCTAAAGAGGCTCAGGGTTTGCTTGAAATGAAAATTGCGCAGCTAGAACAACTATTAGGTAATGCAAGACTGATAGACGAAAGCCAACTTGACACTTCTAAAGCACTAATTTTATCAAAAGTGAAAATTAAAAATATAGCCAACAAAGCTACTATGGAATATACGTTGGTATCTGAAAAAGAGGCGGATTTAAAAAGTAAAAAAATATCTGTTGAATCACCTATTGGAAAAGGTTTGTTAGGAAAATCAGTTGGTGATATAGTTGAAATTCAGGTTCCAAGTGGCAAAATGAAATTTGAAATTATAGAGATTACACGATAATGGACAGTATTTTCACAAAAATTATAAACGGAGAATTACCTTGTTATAAAGTTGATGAAAATGAAAAGTTTATTGCTTTTTTAGATATTAACCCTCTTGCAAAAGGCCACACTTTAGTTGTTCCAAAACAACAAATTGATAAAATATGGGACGTAACAGAACCACTTTATACAGAAATGTGGCATTATGCCAAGGTTGTGGCAAATAAAATAGAAAAAGCTATTTCATGTAACAGAGTCGGTATTTTAGTTGAGGGGCTTGAAGTTCCTCATGCTCACATCCATTTAATACCTCTACAAGATAACGGATTTAATTTTGTGAAAAATAAACTAAGCTTATCTAAAGAAGAATTCGAAAATACAGCTCAACAAATTCGTTCAGCTATTTAAGTTTTTTAGGGTTTTCTTTAACAAAAGCAGCCCATCCGGTATATTTTTTTTCAGATATAATTGAATTAGACTGAAAATGATGGCAAACTGCTGCTGCCAAGCCGTCTGTTGCATCAAAGTACTTAGGAACAACCTTTACATTACATATTTTTAAAATCATAGCAGACACCTGCTCTTTAGAGGCAGCGCCTTTACCTGTTATTGATTGCTTAATTTTTTTAGGAGCGTATTCAAAAATTGGCATATCTCGTGAAAGAGCAGCAGCAATAGCAACACCTTGCGCCTTACCAAGCTTAAGCATTGACTGAACATTTTTACCAAAAAAAGGAGCTTCAATCGCTAATTCATCAGGCTTGTATTGGTCAATCAAACCAATCACCTTTTCAAATATTTTTTTAAGCTTCAAAGGATGACTATCATACTTGTCTAGCTTAACCACACCTGTCGAAATTAATTTTATTGAGTTACCTTTAACCTCTATAATTCCATAACCCATCACATTTGTGCCAGGATCAATACCTAATATTATTTTTTCGTTTGATTTCAATTGAATGAATTACACAAAACTATATAAATATATTGAGCGATTGCTAAAATTAGGCATTTCGATTACAGCCTTTTATTTTATATACCATCAATTTTACAATAATAGTTCGGTTATCAACTTGAGCACAATGCCTGAATACTCTTACAAGAATTTATTTCTGATTTTGTTTTGTTTAGTCCTTATGGCTGTAAATTGGGGAATAGAGGCTTTTAAATGGAAAATACTACTTCAGCCAACTACTAACATCAGTTTCAGAAAAAGTATAATAGCAACCTTTTCGGGTGTTGCTACTAGCTTATTTATGCCATTTAGAAGTGGTGAGTTTTTTGGGAAAATACTTTTTCTTACCCCAAAATACAGATGGGAAGGCTCGGCTGCTTCTCTCTTCTCTTCATTAAATCAACTTCTCACGACAGTTTTTATAGGAAGTTTAGGGTTAATTTACCTTTTTTTAAATAAAGTTTACATATATATTCTGTCAGACAAATTATTAATTTTTCTAGCCTCTATAGGAATATCCCTATTCACTATTTATCTATTTTTTCAAAAAAGTGTTTTTAAAAAGTTAGAAAATATTAGCTTCATTAATAAAAGAATAAGTAAGGATTTATTTACAAGTTTCTCCCATAAAACCTATCAAATTCTTATCTTAAGCTTAATACGATATTTAGTGTTTACTATTCAATATTTGTTACTTTTTAGCCTATTCATTAGTGAATTTAATTGGCTAGATACCATGATGTTAATAACGGTGCTATTTTATTTATCTAGTGCTATACCAAGCTTTGGATGGGCAGAAATAGCAGTAAAAGGGAGCCTGGCATTAATACTTTTTGAATTCTTAAATAATGATTCGGGAGTTTTATTAATAGCTGTATTTATTTGGATAATAAACATCGGTATTCCTGCATTAATAGGTGCTTCTGCGCTATTAAAAAACTCATTTAATGGTAATTAGTTCTATTATATTCACAATAGTATTGCTTTATCTGATAGAGGTTTTTACTGTCATTAAGCTATGGAAAAATACCAAAACAGATGTTCTTGAAACTGGTGTATCCTCAAAAAAAACTATTTCAGTTATCATTCCGTTTAGAAATGAACGAAACAACCTTCCATATTTACTAGAATCCCTTGAAAATCAATCTGAAAAAGATAATGTCGAATTCATTTTTATTGACGACCATTCGATTGACAATGGAAAAGAGCTAATTAAAGCTTCTAGCTTAAACTGTAAATTAATCGAGCTATCAGATAACGAAAAAGGGAAAAAAACGGCTATTAAAAAAGGCGTTGAATATAGTTCTTCTGATGTGATAATTACCACAGATGCCGACTGTACTCACCCGACAAATTGGATTAAAACAATTAAAAGCTATTTTGAAGTTCATCAACCCGATTTACTCATAATGCCTGTCTCCTACTCAAACCATCCTAATTCTGTAATTTCATTTTTGGCATATTTCGAATTTATAGCACTACAGTTATTTGGCGCTGCTAAAGCCATAAAAAACAGACCTATTTTAGCTAACGGAGCTAATCTCGCATTTAAAAAAAGTGTTTATTTTTTCCATAAAACATTACCTGAAATTGCCTCAGGTGATGATGTTTTTCTACTTCACTATTTAAAAAAAGAAAAAGCAACTATCAACTACCTAAAATCAAAAGAAGTACTGGTAAAATCAAGATTTCCGGCAACAATTTCATCCATATTAAACCAACGGATAAGATGGGCAAAAAAATCAGCTTCTGTGAGCGATATTAGTTTTACTTATTTGGGAATAGTTATTTTTTTTATGAATCTGTCCTTATTAGCACTATTCATATTTACCATATTGAATATGAGTGTTTTTTGGCTTTTTTTAGTCTTGTTTATTTCAAAACTTATAGCTGATTACAGGCTGTTAATCGCTTCAAAAGACCTATTTAGCACTACTGTACCTTTTGGAATTTTTACCCTTTGTCAATTGATTTACCCAATATATTTTATCTTTATTGCCCTAAATTTGATTTTTAGAAGAAGTCCGTACTGGAAAGACCGAAAAGTAAATTGAGCGCAAAAAAACAAAAGTCATATTCGCTATACTTAAACGCCTGGAGAAGATTAAAGAAAAATAAACTCTCTATGGCAGGTTTATGGTGCATCATTATTGTTGCACTTGTTGCCGTTGCAGGTCCTTTAATTCGACCTGATTCTACTCCAAAAGCAAATCAGCAAGTACTTGAAATAAAAATTAAACCTGCCGGTTTTTCGGTACAAATGCTTAAGGTTAGAAAAAACGATGATAAACCTCAAAAAAGCTTTTTTACTAGATTTTTTAAAGGAACTGAAAACCAGTATAAGTTAATGCCCATTTATGACTATGGATTTGTGGGTAGCGACATTATTGTAGAAAAATATACAGGCGATAAAGTAAACAACGGTGAGAAAATAAAAATTAACATTGCAGATGTCGTTTACCCTATTGACTATACCGAAAGTTATGAGGAAGCTACTGACAACGGTATGATTTCATTTACTACTTTCTCCGGTGAAAAGGTTACCAAGTCAATTACTGAATTACAAAAAATGATTGTAGATGACAATATCTATACTCAAAAATATTACTTAGGAACCGACCAATACGGAAGAGATATTTTAAGCCGATTGATGGCAGGTGCTTGGATTTCTTTGCTTGTAGGTTTTATTGCTGTATTTATTTCATTGGTAATAGGTATTACCATGGGTGCTATTGCAGGTTATTTTAAAGGTTGGATTGATGATTTAATCATGTGGATTATTAATGTAGTATGGTCTATTCCTACGTTATTATTGGTAATTGCCATTAC
>CALALS010000081.1 GCA_937925525.1 uncultured Flavobacteriales bacterium
CCGACAAACCAAATGGCGTATTATTAGCTTTTGCAATAACCTCATCCACAGTTCTGAATGTCTGTACAGCTAGTACAGGTCCAAAAATTTCTTCCTGCGCAATTCTATCGCTTTGTGCCACATTTTCAAACAAAGTAGGTCTGCACCAAAACCCTTTTTTAGGTAAAGAACATTCTGATTGGAAAATTTGATTTCCGTCTTTTTTACCAATAGCAATATACTTTTCAATAGTTTTTAATTGTTCTGAAGAATTAATTGCACCTATATCCGTATTCTTATCCATTGGGTCGCCAACAATTAAGCTTTTCATTCTCCATTTTAATTTTCTGATTACTTCATCATAAACCGATTCCTGAACAAACAGTCTTGAGCCCGCACAACATACATGGCCTTGATTAAAATAAATTCCATTAATAATTCCCTCAACTGCTTGATCAATTGGAGCATCTTCAAATATGATGTTGGCTGCTTTACCGCCCAATTCAAGCGTTGCTTTTTTGTTTGTCCCGGCAATTGCTTGTTGGATAATTTTCCCAACATTAGTTGAGCCCGTAAAAGCAATTTTATCAATATCCGGATGATTAACAATGGCTGCCCCTGTTTTTCCTGCTCCGGTAATAATATTTACAACACCATCAGGCAATTCAGCTTCTTGAATAATCTCAGCTAATTTTAAAGCAGTTAAAGGTGTTGTTTCAGCAGGTTTTAAAACTACTGTGTTACCTGTTGCAAGCGCAGGAGCTATTTTCCATGCTGCCATTAGCAAAGGAAAATTCCAGGGAATAATTTGTCCGGCTACGCCATAAGGTTTGGGCTTACGCATCGGAAAAGCATACTCTAATTTATCTGCCCAGCCTGCATAATAAAAGAAATGATTAGCAGCCAATGGCACATCAACATCTCTAGATTCTCTGATTGGTTTTCCACCATCCATTGACTCAATTACCGCAAACTCTCTAGCACGTTCCTGAATCATTCGAGCAATTCTATAAATGTATTTTGCACGTTCCTTAGCAGAAATTTTACTCCATGTTTTATCATAGGCTTTTCTTGCTGCCTTAACTGCAATATCCACATCTTTTTCGTTGGCTTCAGCTACTTCGGACAAAACAGTTTCATTAGCCGGATTAATGGTTTTAAAGTATTTTCCGCCTGAGGGCTTCACCCATTTTCCATTGATAAAAAGATTGTATTTTTTTTCAATAGTTGCACTGCCTGAACTTTCGGGTGCAGGTGAATAACTCCAGTTTTTATCTTTTGTTTTTTTGCTCATCTCTTAATCAATTGAAAAATAATCGGATGATTGATAGTTTCCTGTTTTTTGTTTGACTAACTGCATTAAAACATCATTCGCTAGTCGGCTTGCTCCAAATCTAAACCAATGATTGTCTAACCACTCTTCTCCCATTACCTCCTTCACCATTACTAAATAATGTAATGCCGATTTTGCTGTGGAAATTCCACCGGCAGGTTTCATGCCCACCATTCTTCCAGTTTCAAAATAAAAATCTCTGATTGCTTCCAGCATACATAACACAACGGGCATGGTTGCAGCCGGAGATATTTTCCCGGTAGATGTTTTGATAAAATCAGCTCCGGCATACATTGCTATATCACTTGCTCTTCTTACAGCATCAAAAGTTCCTAATTCACCAGTTTCTAATATAACTTTTAACCTGGCTTTACCACAAGCTTCTTTAATAGTTGCAATTTCATCAAACACAAAGTTGTATTCGCCTTCATGAAACTTCCCTCTTGAAATTACCATATCTATTTCATCCGCACCATTGTCAACTGCATATTTAGTATCTGCAATTTTTACTTCCAACGTTGATTGACCTGCCGGAAAGGCAGTAGCAACTGAGGCTACTTTTACTCCTGAACCTTTTAACGATTCTTTTGCAACTTTTACAAGAGTTGGATAAACACAAACTGCAGCAACTGTTGGCAAGTCAGGGTAAGTTTCATGTAAATGTATCGCTTTTGTGCATAGCTGCCTCACTTTATTTTCAGTATCAGCACCTTCCAAAGTAGTTAAGTCAATCATACTTAAAACCGTTTTGAGGCCTTCTACTTTCGACTCCGTTTTTATACTTCTAGTTTTAAATCGGTCTGTTCGTTCAATTACACCAACCTGGTCAACTCTTTTTGATAAAGAAAAGTCTTGTTTTATTTTACCCTTTGATTTCATTCAATATTATGAAAGTCCAAATATATCGGAAATTTTGGTAACTATTCTTTCAAATAAGGAATATAGATTAAGCTTTACTTCCTCCATCTTATTGAATGCTTATCTTTGCAGGCTTGAATTCATTCATCCACATAAAAACTATTGTAAGAAATGACCAGAACAAATTGGTAGATATTGCCATTTTTTCTGAAGACGGAGAAGAATTACTAACAGAAGTAAATCCTGAGAGTAAATTAAGTCAAGAGGAGGAAGAAGATTTATTTCTTAAAAACCATGATATTGTTCGCTCCCCTAAGTTTTATCAATTAGCAAAACGCATTATTCAACTTACTGAAAACAAAGTTTTAATTGGCTTTGAAACAGAGAGTATATATAATGTATTAAAGGAAGAGTTTGAACAATTAGGTTTCGAATTTAAATGTTCTTACTTATCTATTCAGTCATTGGTAGAAAAAATATTTCCGGAAATTAAAGAGTTTGACTTTATAGACGTATGCATGGCATTTCAAGTTAAAATTGAAAATCAAAAAAAATCAGACTCATATTGTAAAGCTTTAATAGAGCTTTACCAAAAACTAACTAAGCTTGTTTACAAAGAAAAAATTGAAGGTGAAATAATTGGCATCAAAGAAAAGTCACAAGTTAAGATTAGCGATTCTACTATTCAATCTCTTCCAAAAAAGGAAGCTTTGTATAAATTATTCAACAAAAACCATCATTTAATTTACTGTGGTATTAGCAGCAATTTACAACAGTCTATTTCATCGCTTTTTGATGAAACAAATCAATGGGCTAATCAAATATTGAAAGAAGTTTCTATCTATATCTCTTATGATGAAACGGGTAGTGAGCTTATCGGCTTTTTGAAGCAACATGAAATCATTTCTCAAAAAAATCCAATACACAATAAAATTGGTAAAAAAGATTTATTTAGCTACGGTATTCGTTCTTATTTTAACAAAGAAGGCTATATTAATTTAGAAGCCGGAGACATTATTAATTCTGAAAACAAAAAAATAATGTTTACTTCTCTTGACTTTGCCAAAAGTTCACTGGCAAAAGTGATAGATAAATATCATCTCTGCCCGAAACTATGTAATGTTTATAAAACCAAAGGAGGTTGTTATAATTACGGAATTGGCAGCTGCAAAGGAGCTTGCGTAAATGAAGAAAATCCAAAAACATACAACCAGAGAGTTGACAAAGCTCTACAGTCGTTAAGCTTTAAAGCCCCTAATTTTTTTGTTATTGATAAAGGAAGAAACACTGATGAAAAGGCAATTGTACTCGTTGAAAGAAATAAGTACAAGGGTTTTGGATATATTTCATCAAAAAACATTAGCAAGGATGTTAAGCTTTTAAAGACATTCATTCAGCATCAAAAACATGATAACTTCATCGGGCAGATGATTCGTAACTATATTGTGGCAAAAGACGTAGAACAAATCATTGAATTTTAGATAAATTTCTTTACAATTTCCAAAAACATTTTCCGTTTAACTTTTATGGGAAAAATGTGTTAACAACATCTAAATTAGGTCAATTGAAATCAATTACCGATATTTGTATGTTGCGTATTCTATCTAAGTTTTGAGAGTTATTAACAAGATATTAACAATCAGCTTGTTGTCAGCGGCTTTTCTGGCACCTGCCACCCTATTTTCTCAGTGGAAATTAGACGTTGTGGGTATGGTAAAAAAAGAAGAGGATAAGAAGCGTATGGAAGGTGCGGTTATTGAGGTTTACCGTAATGGAAATCTTGTAAATACCATTACCACACCTTCTGATGGTAAATTTACTATTCCACTTGACCCTGACGGAGACTACAAACTAAATTTCACTAAGCCCGGACATGTTTCAAAAAACATTTTTGTTTCAACAAAAGGCGTTAACCCAGAAGACGCAAAATATGGATTTGAGTTTCCGATGGAAATGAACCTATTTGAAGAAATTCCGGGTTTAGATGTTTCCATTTTAAAACAACCACTAGCAAAGATTAGGTTTGACCCAAATGTAGGTTACTTTGATTATGATGTAGAATACACCAAATCCATTCAGAAGGAAATAGACAGACTAAAAGATGAGTTAGCAGCAAGACTAAAAGAAGAAGAAGAAAAACGAAAAAAACGGGAAGCAGAATACGCTGCAGCTATTTCTACTGCCGATAAAGCTTACTCAAAACAAGATTGGCAAACGGCAAAAACGGAATACAACAAAGCAAAAACGGTAAAACCAAATGAACCTTACCCACAAACAAAGCTAGACGAAATTCAAAAAATATTGGATAAAAATGCAGCTGCACAAGAGCAATATTTACAAATTATAGCAAAAGCAGACAAGGCTTTTAACGAACAAAAATATGCAGATGCTAAAGCGGCTTACAATGAAGCTTTAGCCGTAAAACCAAGAGACGAATATCCAATTAACAAACTAAAAGAAATTGAAACACTTCTGGCACAACAACAACAGCTTGAAGCTGATTATAAAAATTACATCTCAAAAGGAGATGCAGCTTTAGTTGCAAAAAAGTATGAAGAAGCAAAAAGTAATTTTAACAGTGCACTTGGCATTAAATCAAATGAACAATATCCAAAAGACAAGCTGGCTGAAATTGAAGCAATATTAGCAGAACTTAATAAAGAGCAGTTAGAAAAGGAGAAAAGAGAAAAAGAATATCAGGCTGCCATAAGACAAGGGGATCAGTTGTTTAGCACACAAGATTGGGAGCATGCAAAAGCTGCTTATCAAGAGGCTGAAAAAATTAAACCTGAGGAGTCATATCCTAAAACTAAAATAAAAGAAATAGACGATGCGTTAGCTAATGCGAAAGCACTTGATGAACAATACAAAGGAGTTATTGCAAAAGCAGACCAGCTACTTGCCGGAGAAAAATGGAATGAAGCTAAAACAGAATATCAAAATGCGCTTAATTTAAAACCAAAAGAACAATACCCGGCAACAAAAATATCTGAAATAGAAGCTAAACTATCTGAATTAGCCGAAAAAGAAAAAGCCGAAAAAGAAAAAGAAAAGCAGTATAGCGAATTAATCAGTAAAGGAGATTTTTCATTCAAAAATGAAAATTATGAAGATGCAAAAAACTTCTTTACCCAAGCTTCTACATTAAAAGAGAATGAGCAATACCCTAAAGATAAGATTTCTGAAATTGATAAGATTTTAGCTGAGCTTGCAGCCAAACAAAAAGAACAAGCTGAGTTAGACAAACAGTATAATAACCTTATTACAAAAGCAGACCAGTTTTTCAAAGATAAAAACTATGTAGAAGCAAAAAATTCTTATCAATTTGCTGCTGATATCAAAGATAAAGAACAGTACCCTAAAGACAAACTTGCAGAAATTGAAAAAATCCTTGCCGAACTAGCCGCTAAAGAAAAAGCTGAAAAAGAGTTAACAGAAAAATACAATTCTCTTATTGCACAAGCAGATGCAGATTTTGGAGATAAAAACTATGACAAAGCTAAATCTTCCTATCAAGAAGCAGCAAAGTTAAAACCGGAAGAACAATACCCGAAAGATAAAATAAAGGCAATTGATGACTTGCTGGCTAATCTTGCCGTTGACGAAAAATATAATAACATCATTACTGAAGCAGATAGATTATTGGCATCTCAGAACCTAGAATCAGCCAAAGACAAATACAATGAAGCATTGGTGGTTAAATCAACCGAGCAATATCCAAAAGACAAAATCAAAGAGATAGAAGCCTTAATTGCCAAGAAAAAAGAGGAAGAACAAATTGCCATCACAATGGCTAAAAAAGATGAGGAATACGATAGATACATCCAAGAAGCAGACAGAAATTTTGGAAATTGGGAATATGAATTAGCGAAATCAGCTTATGAAAAAGCATTGGTAGTAAAACCCGATGAGCAGTATCCTAAAACCAAAATTGAAGAAATAGATAAAATTTTGGCTGAAAAGCAAAAAGAGCTGGAAGCACAAAAAGAAAAAGAATTAGCCGAAAAACAAAAAGAACAGCAGTACAAAGATTTTATTGCTAAAGCAGATGATTTCTTTGCAAGCAGTGAGTATGAAAAGGCAAAAGAAAATTACAATTCCGCCTTAGGTATTAAGCCAATTGAAGTTTACCCAAAACAAAAAATTGAGGAAATAGATAAAATTCTAGCGAAAATAGCTGCGGAAAAAGCAGAAAAAGAAACCTTAGAAAAACAATATAATGACCTAATAGCAAAAGCAGATATTGATTTTGGAAATGAAAACTATGAAGCTGCCAAAAAAGGTTATCAATTTGCTCTTGATGTTAAGCCAAAAGAATCTTATCCAAAACAAAAGATTGATGAAATCAATAAAAAACTAGAGGAAATTGCTAAAAAAGAAAAAGAGGACAAATTAGCCGCAGAAGCCGAACAAAAGAAAAGAGAATATTATCAAGCTTTAATTGCACAGGCTGACGGAGAGTTTGCCAAAAAAGAATATGACAAAGCTAAAGGAAGTTATGTGCTTGCCTCATCCGTAATGCCGGATAAAGATTATCCTAAACAAAAAATAAGTGAGATTGAACAAATTTTGAAAGACCTTGCCAACCAAGAAAATAATCAGGAAAAGATTGAAATTGAAATGGCAAAAAAAGACGAAGAATATCGTCAGCTTATTGTAAAAGCAGACGGCTCATTTGGCGCTAAAAATTATGAAGATTCAAAAAACAAATATCAGGAAGCATTAGGAATAAAACCAAATGAACAATATCCAAAAGATCAGATAGCCAAAATTGATAGAATACTTGCTGAAATTGAAGCAGAAAAACTAGCCAACCAACAACTAAGCGAACAAGAAAAAGCACTAAACGAACAATACAAAAACTTAATCACTCAAGCCGATGCGGCATTCAGTAACAAAGAATATCAAAATGCCATTTCAATATATACTCAAGCAAATAATTTAAAACCACTGGAAAAATATCCTCCGGCTAAGATTTCAGAAATTGAAAAAATTCTAGCACAAATTGAAGCGGAAAAACTAGCCCAAAAACAATCAGAAGCTGAGAAAAAGTTATTAGACGACAACTACAACAGCATGATTGCAGAAGCTGACGGTGCTTTTGACTCTGAAAGCTATAATAGCGCAATTTTCTACTACAAAGAAGCCTTAAAGCTTAAACCTGCTGAGGTTTATCCAAAAAATAGAATTGATAAAATCAACATGCTACTTGCTCAAAAAGACAACAAGCAGAACACAAACAACAATACTAATGATAATGTAGTAATTGATTACGGCCCTAGTAAATCAATAGACGACAAACAAGAAAAAGAAATTGAAAAAATGCTGGCTGACCTTGCCAAAAAACGTGAGGAAGAAAAAACAAAATCAATGCAGGAATACATTGATGACCAAAACCAGCAACAACAAGACATGATTAAAAATGCTGAAGACAGAAGAAAAAACAACTTTGATGAATTACTTGCCGTTAACGAACAAATAATAAAAGAAACACAAGCCCAATTTAAAGAACACAACAGGAAAGTTCAGCAGCATGAAGACTTTTCTGAAAGAGTAAAAGAATTGGAAGAACAGCGCATGGAAAAAAGCAGAGAACAAAGGAAGGCTGCCGAAAAAGAGTTAAAAGAAATTCAAGAAAAGTATGACCAGCTCAGAGAGGACAGGTATAAGAAAATGCTAGAAAATGATAAGGTGGTGGTTGAGATGCAAAAGAATGTTACCGACCAACAAAATGATTTAATTGCTACACAACAACGAAAAACAAACAATGCCGTTAAATTAATGGAGCAACAAGAAAAAAGTTGGCAAGAATTTTTAGCGGAAACCAGAGAACGCCATAAAGAAAAAGATAATTATTTCTTTGAAGTTCAGGATGAGCAACAAGAAATGAAATTAGCAATGATTGATAAGCACCAAACACAACAAGAAATCAATCAAAGACAAGTTGAAAAAATGCAAAAAGACATTGCTGACAAAGTTGCTTACCAATATCAACTTTGGGAACAAAAAGAAGAAAGTGTAAAAACTTTACAAGCAGCAGTTGACAAACAACAACAAGACCTTATTCAAGTGAATTTCAATAAAACAAAAACAAACGCTGAAAAAATTATTGACCAAAGAATTGACCAACAAAGAATGGCTAAAAATTTAAGAGATAATGCTAAAAAGGGTGATAGAACAGTTGAGGAACAAGAAAAAGCGTATCAGGAAGCTCAGCAGCAAAAAATAAAAGAACATCAGCAAAAAACACAAGACTACAACCAACAATTGTTAGATTATGCAAAACAGTTGGCATCTGAAGCTGCCGCTAGAAGCATGAAATATCAAAGTCAATACAACTACATAGCTGCCAGACAAGCTGACATTGATGCTTATCAAAACGAACTTATTGACAGAAACAAGGCTAAAACTCTTGAAAATGTAAATGTAACTTACTACAGAGGCGAAGAGCAACCTAAAAATAGCGACTTAGCTAAGGTAAGTTCTCAAGGCGTTACAGAGAAAAAATATGAAGAGGGCAATGCCATTATTCTTGAAAGAATAGTTGTGAAAGGCGAAAAAGCAGACGTTTACAAAAAAATACATTATACATGGGGCGGAGTTTATTATACTAAAAACGACCGAAACATTACCGAAGCGCTCTGGAATACTGAAACTCTAGGCAAATAATAGCTTTTTTCTATTTCTATAATCTATTAATACGCAACACTGCGTATAGAAGCAATTTCCTGCAAATTATACTTTTACCAAAAAATTAAAACTCCATTTATTTATTATGAAAACAATAAATAATGTTTAGCCTATTAAAAAAGCCTCATTTTGAGGCTTTCTAGTTTTATTTATTCTTCAACAAATCTCTAATTTCAGTCAAAAGGATTTCCTCCTTGCTAGGTTCAGGAGGAGGAGAAGGCGCTTCCTCTTTCTTTCTTTTCATTCGATTTATGCCTTTAATTACTAAAAACATAAAAAAGGCAACTATTAGAAACTCTAATGCAACTCCAATAAAATCACCGTACTTTATAGCAACTTCTGCAGCCACTTCATTCCCTCCGGCATCAATTTTAGCGTCTTTCAATATAAACCGCCATTGACTCATATCCTTTCCCTGAATTAAACCAACCAAAGGCATTACCATTCCTTGAATAAAAGAATTAGTAACTTCTTTAAATGCTGCTCCCATCACAAAACCTACCGCCAAATCCACTAAATTGCCTTTCATGGCAAACTCTTTAAATTCTTTAATAAATCCCATTTTAAAGTTTTTTATTTGATTACTAACTCAAAGAAACACTTTTTAAAAGAATTAGTTTAAAAACATTCGATAAGATGCTAATTTTCATCTATATTTAGCATCTTTAAAGTGAATAAGAACAACTATATATTTATTTCAAAGCTGGCTGAAGTTGAACAACTTCTCAAACCTTTCAACATTATTGAAAACGATGTGGTTGTTTTGGTTGATGAAAACACATTAAAGTATTGTTGGCCTCTTTTGATTAACGAAAATCCTTCCCTTTCTAAAGCCGAAATCATTGAAATAGAAAGCGGAGAGCAAAACAAAAATATTTCTATTTGTTATCAAATTTGGGAAACACTTTCACAGTTTAATGCCAATAGAAATACCTTATTTATAAATTTAGGAGGAGGTGTAATTTGCGATTTGGGAGGCTTTATTGCTTCTACTTACAAAAGAGGCATCCCTTTTATAAATATCCCTACTACTCTACTGGCACAAGTAGATGCTTCCATTGGTGGAAAAACCGGAGTAGATTTAAACCAACAAAAAAATATGGTGGGCACATTTTCACAAGCCCAAAATACTATTATTTTTCCGGGCTTTTTATCCACTCTTCCTCAAAACCAACTCACATCAGGATTTGCGGAAATGTTAAAGCATGCACTAATTTCAGATAAAACCTACTGGGAAGAACTAATACAAATTGACGCTAAAAAATTAGCAAGAAAAGAAATAGAACACTCTGTAAAAATAAAAAGTAAAATTGTTGAAGCAGATACATTTGAAAAAGGAGAAAGAAAAACATTAAACTTTGGACACACTATCGGACATGCTGTTGAATCCTATTCACTTGAAAACCCTGATTATTCATTATTACATGGTGAGGCGGTTGCTATCGGAATGATTTGCGAAAGCTATTTATCAAACCAATTTAACACATTAAGTAATAAAGAATTTGAAATTATTGAAAAAAACATTTTAAAACATTTTCCAAAATACAATCATCTGGAAACAATCCATTTTCATAGATTAATTGAGCTAATGAAAAATGATAAAAAAAATAGCTCCAATAAAATAAATTTCACCTTACTTAATAAAATTGGTGAAGCAAGTTTTAATCATGAAATTGAAATTGAACAAATAATTACATCATTAGAATATTACATTGCTTTACAATGATTCTTTATTCTCCAAAAAGCAAAATAATTAATACAAAAATAAATCTTCCGGCTTCTAAAAGTATTAGCAACAGAGCACTCATTATAAAAGCACTTTGTAAAGAAAATTTCAAAGTAAACAACCTTTCTAGCGCTGAAGATACTCAGCTAATGATTAACGCTCTGAGTAGTTCAGAAAAAGAAATCGACATACATCATGCCGGAACTTGTATGCGTTTTTTAACCTCTTATTTTGTGGCTACTCAACAAAACAAAATTCTTACAGGAAGTAGCCGCATGAAGCAACGACCAATTAAAATTTTAGTTGATGCCTTAAAAAGTATTGGAGCAAAAATAAGCTATGCAGAAAATGAGGGGTATCCTCCATTAGAAATTATAACTAGCGAACTTAATGGTAAACAAATTAGTTTACCCGCTAACATTAGCAGTCAATATATTTCAGCTCTTTTATTAATTGCTCCTACCCTTCCAAATGGTCTTCAGATTAATTTTGAAACAGAAATCGTTTCTGAGTCATATATTGAAATGACTCTTTCTATGCTAAGCTACTTTGGAATTAACTATGAAAAAACCAATCAGTCAATTTTAATGCACCATCAAAAATATATTGCAAAAGACATAAGTATTGAGTCTGACTGGAGTTCTGCATCCTATTGGTATAGTTTTTTAGCTTTTTCAGATATTGGAAGTAAAATAACACTCTCCGGGCTAACCAGCAAAAGCTGGCAAGGCGATGCTATTGTTAAAGATTTGTATCGGGCTTTGGGAGTTGAAACAAATTTCGAGAAAAATGGAGTTATAATTGAAAAAGTGCAAACTAATTATCCGAAAGAATTCGAATTCGATTTTTCAAATTGCCCTGACTTAGCTCAAACACTGGCAATAACAACTGCTGTATTATGTAAAAAAGCCCACTTAAAAGGCTTACAAACCCTAAACATAAAGGAAAGTAAAAGAATAATTGCATTAGAAAATGAGCTAAATAAAATAGGGATAAAAACCAAATCTACATCCGAAAGTCTTGAAATAACAAATAGCGGCATCTCAATGCCTAATCTTCCTTTTGAAACTTATAACGACCATCGAATGGCTATGTGTTTAGCCCCTCTTAGTCTTGTACTTGATAAAATAGAAATTAAAAACCCGGAAGTAGTCAATAAATCATATCCCAGTTTTTGGGAGGATGTAAATTTACTCATGTAGTCCTATTTCAATCCCAACACTTATTCTGCTTAACTCAGGATAAATGTATGACGGCAAAAATATATCGGACAAGCGATAGTTAGCATAAATTAAAATGTGACCAATTCCCATTCTGGCAGTTAAACCATAATGATAATCCTGAACATAAACCAAACCTCTATTTAAAACATCAGTTTTAGAACCTCCGGCAGGAGTAGCTACACTATACTTGTTATGTGCCTGATGTTTTGTTCTATAAGTCCAGCCACCATAACCACCAATATCAAGCACCTTTCCCATTTGAATCCCTCTCTTTTTATGAAATGTAATCCTTAAATAAGGTGAAAAATCAAGATTATTTAGAATTAGCTTTTCACGATCATGCAAAACTCTATTTGGAAAAAACTTAGTAGAATCTTGTTTTAAATGAAAAGCCTGATAGTGGTATCCAATTTGTGCCCCAACATGTAGCCAATTCGTAATTCTTTGTTTAAATCGGTACCCCAATAAAAAATCAGAAGATTTTCCAAAAATTAAATCTGCTCCATTCCCTTCATTTTCAGAAACTTTGAACCCATAAGCAATATACCACCAACCATAAGTTCTGGAACTAGGCCCTGTTTCAGCAATATATTTTTTATCATGATGAAACAAAGAATCATTATTTTGAGAATATGAGCTAAAGCACAATAAAAAACTAACTATCAATAAATTAATCGACTTTGTTAAAATTATATTCTGTTTCATGAAACAAATTCTTATCTTTACGTATAAACACCTACTTAAAGAATCAAATGTATAGGTATTTTTACTTAATTATTTTCTTTTTTATTTCAAATTCCATTGATGCCACTATATGTCGTTCTCAAGCTGTTGGTAACTGGGGTAACGCAGCCACATGGGATTGTGGTGCAGTACCTGGTTGCTACGATACAATAATAATAAATCATAATGTAACTATTTCAAGCCAAATAGACCTAGAAGCATGCCCAAAGATAGTGTTAATTGTTAATGATACACTTTATTTTGTTACCGGAAATAAATTACGTTTACCATGTGGCAGTATTGTCCTTATTAATCCCGGAGGAATGTTAGTTCCCGGTGGTGGTGGCGGAAGTTCAAATTTTTTGTCCATTTGTGGGGATGTTTTATGGAGAGCCGCTGACGGCCCCTTGGGAGGACCAACCGTACTGGACATTAGTTTATTAAGTTTTACCGCAAATCTAAATGGCCCGCATGTAGATTTGAATTGGCAAACTGCTTCTGAGGTAAATAATTCGCACTTTATCATTGAAACCTCAACCAATGGCGTTGATTTTGAGTTTCTAACCCAAGTTAATGGAGCCGGTAATTCTAGTGTTACTTTATCATATAGTTGTAAAGATGAATCACCTGAGGCAGGAACAAACTATTACCGACTTAAATCTGTTGATTTTAATTCAGTAACTAGGAACGAAGGAATTGCGGCCGTCAATTATAACAAGTTTGATTTTAGTTTTTACCCCAACCCCTTTAGAGATAATATTAATATTTCAGTTAATGGCTCTTATGAGTTTCTCACTTTACAAGTCTGTAATATTGTAGGAGAGTTTGTATCTGAATTAAAGCTTAATGGTGGAGATACTTATTTAATTTCAAAAGAAGAGCTGGGCATTACTTCAAAAGGAAGTTATTTCCTTGTTCTTTACCCTAATTCTAATTACCATTTAGCTTCTAAAAAAATTATTAATCACTAATAGTAATTCCTACTATTTTTCTTTTTCTTTGAAAAATGATAGTAGATTTAAGAAGTGATACGGTTACAAAACCGACAAAAGAAATGCTTGAAGCTATGTTTTCAGCTCAAGTTGGAGATGACGTATTTGTTGAAGACCCTACCATCAATAAGCTAGAAGAGAAATCTGCACAACTTTTTGGGTTTGAAGCAGGATTGTTTTGTCCCTCCGGCACCATGACTAACCAAATTGCCATTAAAGTTCATACTAACCCTCCCGGAGAAGTCATTTGTGATTTCAAGTATCATATCTATCAATATGAAGGAGGTGGAATAGGTTTTAATTCAGGGCTAAGTGCAAGGCTTATTTACTCTGAAAGTGGTTTACTAACAGCCAAACAAGTTGAAGAATGTATTAATCCGGACGATGTTCATAAGGCAGAAACACAATTGGTAAGCTTGGAAGACACTTGTAACAGAGGTGGCGGAAATTATTATGATATTCAGGAAGTAAAAAAAATAAAAAGTCTTTGTAATCAATACAATTTACCCTTACATCTTGACGAAGCAAAAGATTATAATGCATTAGTTGAGAAAGGTATTAAACCAAACGAATTGTCTAATTATTATAACTCTATTTCAGTTTGCTTATCCAAAGGACTTGGATGTCCGGTAGGAAGTGTATTATTAGGTAATAAAGCTTTTATTAAAAAGGCACGCAGAATTAGAAAAATATTTGGTGGTGGAATGCGTCAGGCAGGCTTTATGGCAGCAGCTGGTATTTATGCCCTTGACAACAATATCAACCGACTAAAAGACGACCATAAAAAGGCTCAAGAAATAGCTGACACTTTAAAAACTCTTCCTTTTGTAAAAAGCATTGATACGCCTCCCACAAATATTGTTATTTATCAATTAGAAGGGAATGTTGCTAAGCAACAAGTCGAAAAATTAAAAGAAAAAGGAATATTAGCTTACCCCATTACATCTGACTCAGTAAGAATGGTTACGCATTTAGATATCACCGATGAAATGGTAGAATATACTTGCCAACAACTTGCTAACAGCCTTTAAAAAGTCTTTTGTAAGCCCTATATTTGCAACCCAATTAACTACCATATTAACTTGAAAAAACTATTCTAATGCCAAAAGTTCATAATTACAGCGCAGGACCATGTGTATTACCTCAAGAAGTATTAAAAAAAGCTTCTGATGCAGTGGTAAACTTTAACAACCTAGACCTATCGTTAATAGAAATATCTCACAGAAGTAAGGATTTTGTAGAGGTAATGGAAAATGCAAGAAGTCTGGTTAAAGAACTTCTTGGAGTTCCGGAAGGCTATCAAGTGCTTTTCTTACAAGGCGGAGCCAGTTTAGGGTTTTTAAAAGTTCCTTTTAACTATATGAAAGAAAACGGAAGTGCCGCTTATACTAACACCGGAACTTGGGCAGGAAACGCTATTAAAGAAGCAAAACCATTTGGTAATGTTAATGTTTTAGCTTCATCAGAAGATAAAAATTTCAATTATATTCCTAAAGGATATGAAATCCCTAATAATGTAGATTATTTTCATATTACCTCTAATAATACCATTTTCGGGACTCAGGTAAAAGAATTCCCAAAAAGCCCTGTTCCAATGATTTGTGATATGTCATCAGACATTTTTAGCAGAAAGGTAAATGTTTCTGATTTTGCCATGATATATGCCGGAGCTCAAAAAAATATGGGGCCTGCAGGTACAACAGTTTATATTATCAAAGAAGAATTACTAGGCAAAAATGGCCGAAACATTCCTACCATGCTTGACTTTAGAACACACATTAAAAAAGACAGTATGTTTAACACCCCTCCTGTTTTCGCAGTCTATGTTTCTATGCTTACATTACAATGGTTAAAAGATTTAGGCGGAGTTGAAGCCATTGAAAAAATCAATCAACAAAAAGCCGATTTATTATACAATGAAATAGATAGAAACCCATTATTTGAAGGAACTACTGCAAAAGAAGACCGTTCAAACATGAACGCAACATTTGTATTAAAAGACGAAGCTCATACAGATACTTTTAATGAAATGTGGAAATCGGCTAATATTAGTGGTATAAAAGGCCATCGTTCAGTAGGAGGTTTTAGAGCATCTATGTACAACGCTTTATCGTTAGATAGTGTTCAGGCATTAGTAGATGTAATGAAAGAATTAGAAAATAAATTAGGTTAATCTAGAAAAAAATAATCATGAAGATTTTAGCAAATGATGGTATTTCACCATCAGGAAAAGAAAAATTAGAAGCAAACGGATATACAGTTATCACCGATAAAGTTGAACAAGGAGATTTAATCAATTATATCAATGAAAATAATATATCGGCTTTATTAGTTAGAAGTGCTACAACAGCAAGAAAAGATTTAATTGATGCTTGTCCAAACTTAAAATTCATTGGCAGAGGTGGTGTAGGTATGGATAATATTGATGTAGCTTACGCAAAAGAAAAAGGCTTAACTGTTAAAAACACTCCTGCATCTTCTTCACAGTCTGTCGCAGAATTGGCTATAGCACATTTATTTTCACTTTCAAGAGGCATGTATGACGCTAACAGACAAATGCCCATGAACGGACTGGAAAAGTTCAAAGATTTAAAGAAAAAATACGGAAAAGGAATTGAGTTAAGAGGTAAAACTATTGGTATTATTGGTTTTGGAAGAATTGGTCAATCATTGGCAAGTTATGCATTAGGATTAGGAATGAATGTGCTGTTTCATGATACGTTTAGCGGAAAAGCAGATATTGTAGTTTCTATTAATAACAAGGATATAAACGTTTCTCTAAACAGCTCTTCATTTGAAGAAATATTATCTCAATCAGACTTTATAAGCCTTCATGTTCCAAAGCAAGATGGCGGAAAAGCAGTAATTGGCGCAGGTGAATTTTCAAAAATGAAAGATGGAGTTATTATTATTAACCTTGCAAGAGGCGGTGTAATTGACGAAACAGCATTAATAAGTGCGTTAGATAGCGGTAAAGTTGCAGCTGCCGGATTAGATGTTTTTGAAAATGAACCAACTCCTAACGAAGCCTTATTAAAACACCCTAAAATTTCATTAACTCCCCATATTGGTGCAGCTACAGTTGAAGCACAAGACAGAATTGGCACCGAGCTAGCAGATTTAATTATGGAGGCATTACCGCTTCAGCATGAAGTTTAGAGCATTTAAAGCTTACAGGCCTGCAACTGATAAGGTTCATTTAGTTGCATCAAGGTCATACATTACCTATTCCAAAAAAGATTTAACTCAAAAGTTAGAGAGCAATCCGTTTAGCTTTTTGCATGTTATAAATCCGGGTTTTAACGCTGACAAAAAACTACAAGGAAAAGCTAAACTAAAAGCTATTCGTAATAAATTTGAAGAGTTTATTAAGGAACATTTTCTTATTCAAGACCAACATAAAAGCTTTTATTTATACAAGCAAATAAAAGAAGGCTTTAGCTGTAGAGGTTTAATCGGATGCAGTAGTGCAAAAGATTATCAAGAAGGAAAAATAAAAATACATGAGTCAACACTTACAGTAAGGGAAAGAAAACTAAAAGAATATACTGATGTAGTTAAAATCCATGCCGAACCCGTTTGTCTTACTCATGATAATAATTTGGATTTAGATAAAATACTTGACCAAACAGAAAGCACTAAACCTATTTACGATTTTTCTACTACTGATAATGTTCGACACATTCTATGGAAGATAGATGACACAACTACATTAAAGCAAATAGAAACCATTTACAGCGAACAAATAAAAACATCTTATATAGCAGACGGCCACCACAGAAGCGCATCTTCGTTACTTTACTCTATTGAAAATAATCACTTGGCTGAAGATAATAATGCGCACTTTTTTATGAGTATTTGTGTACCAAAAAATCAATTAAAAATATTTGATTACAACAGAGTAGTTAAGTCACTTAACCAACTTTCGGAAGATGAATTTTTAAATAAGCTTGAAGAAAATTTTATAGTTGAAAAACTAGCTGACAATAACCAAAAACCTAGGCAGGTCCATCAAATTATTTTAAAGCTAAAAAACGGAGATTATCTTCTTTTGCCTAAAGCTGAGATTATAGAAAAAAATAATCCTGTAAAAAGATTAGATGCGCAACTCTTAACAGATTATATCTTATCGCCAATATTGGGAATTGACGACTTAAAAAATCATCCAGATATTAGTTTTGTGAATGGCACAGAACCATTAGAAAAGTATGATTTATTAATAAAAAAAGGGAAAGCTCAAGCAGCCTTTATTCTTTACCCTGCTAGATTAGAAGACATAAAATCAGTAGCTGACAATAACTTACACATGCCTCCAAAAACTACTTGGGTAGAGCCCAAGCTAAGGAGCGGACTCACTATTTTTGATTTGGAGACGAGCTAGCAAGAATCTCACCTAACTTTTGCTGATATTCCGGATAAGTATTTAAATCGCTGTGGGAACCACCTTCAATGGTAAACAAATCAATTTTTGGAAACTTTTCTTTTAGCAATTGGCTATGAGAATAAGGTACAACTAAATCATTAGTACCATGAATAGCATAAACAGGGCAATCTACTTTTTCTAAATATTTGTGTGTTTTGAAATGATATTTCAATAACAAACGAGCAGGCAAGTAAGGAAAATGAAATTTAGCTACTTCATAAAAACCATAGTAAGGAGTTTCTAAAATTAATTTATTAGGATGATGTTCTTGTGCCAATTTGGCTGCTATTCCACTTCCTAATGATATTCCATACAACACAATTTGACTTTCTGAGTAATCCTTTTTTAGTTGTTTATAGATGTAATTAGCATCAGCGACTAGTTGTTTTTCCGTTGGTAATTTTCCCGTGCTTTTTCCAAATCCTCTGTAATCATACACCAATAAATCATACCCCAACGAATTAAAGTCTTTAGCCTTATATCCCCAGGACTCTAAGCAACCTGCATTCCCGTGATGATAAAAAACTACTCCTTTTGGGTTTTCCACCTTAAAGTTAAGTGCACTTAACTTTACTCCATCACCCACCTCAAAAAATCGCTCTTCATATTTCCCATCAAATCTAAACTTATAATCAGGCGCCAATTTAATGGGGTGAAATACCATTACATGCTGAAAAAAATAAATAAACAATACCAATCCAAGAGCAATAGCAGGAACTCCAATAATGATATACATTAAATACTTTGGCATGTGCTTAAAAAAGTAGATACGTAAATTTACAAAAAAAGTCCCACCAAATGGCAGGACTTTGCTTTTAATAGTATTTATATATTAATCAGCCAGAACTATAATTTTATTATTATTCACTTCAACAACACCGCCTTTTACTTCAAAAGTTAACTCTTTATCGTCTTTTAAAGAGTGCTTAAATTCAGCTGACTCATCATCAAACTTATTCTTGCCTGACTCTTTTTGTAAAATCTTAATCGTTCCTTGTTTAAGTGTAGAAACTAAAGGAGCATGGTTTTTCATAATACCAAAAGACCCATCGGTTCCCGGCAGAGAAACAAAAGTAACTTCTCCGCTATACAACTTTTTATTAGGTGAAATAATTTCTAAGTTCATCTTTTATTATTTAGACTCAGCTAACATTTTTTCTCCGGCTTCAATAACTTCGTCAATTGTACCTTTTAAGTTAAAGGCAGCCTCAGGATATTGGTCAACCTCACCATTTAAAATCATGTTAAAGCCTTTAATCGTATCTTGAATATCAACTAAAGCTCCTTGTAAACCTGTAAATTGCTCAGCTACATGGAACGGTTGAGATAAGAATCTTTGAACTCTTCTTGCTCTGTGAACAACTAATTTATCTTCATCAGAAAGCTCGTCCATACCTAAAATGGCAATAATATCTTGTAGCTCTTTGTAACGTTGTAATATCTCTTTTACATTTTGAGCACAATTGTAATGCTCATCACCAACTACCTCAGGAGTTAAAATTCTAGAAGTAGAATCTAACGGGTCAACCGCAGGATAAATACCCAACTCAGCAATTTTTCTGGAAAGTACGGTAGTAGCATCTAAGTGAGCAAAGGTTGTAGCCGGTGCAGGGTCAGTTAAGTCATCCGCAGGTACATAAACTGCCTGTACTGATGTAATTGAACCTTTTTTGGTAGAAGTAATACGCTCTTGCATGGCTCCCATCTCTGTTGCCAGTGTTGGCTGATATCCCACCGCAGATGGCATACGACCAAGTAATGCAGACATCTCAGAACCTGCTTGTGTAAATCTAAAGATGTTATCAATAAAGAATAAGATATCTCTACCTTGTCCTTTACCATCACCATCTCTATAATATTCTGCAACGGTTAATCCTGATAAAGCAACCCTAGCTCTTGCACCAGGAGGCTCATTCATTTGTCCGAATACGAATGTTGCTTTAGAATCTCTTAATTGTTCTTTATCTACTAGTGATAAATCCCAGCCACCTGCTTCCATAGAGTGCATAAATTTCTCACCGTATTTAATAATTCCGGCTTCTAGCATCTCTCTCATTAAGTCATTTCCTTCTCTTGTTCTTTCACCAACTCCGGCAAATACAGAAAGACCATCATGAGCTTTTGCGATATTGTTAATCAACTCCTGAATTAATACAGTTTTACCAACACCGGCACCACCGAACAAACCAATTTTACCACCTTTAGCGTAAGGTTCAATTAAGTCAATTACTTTAATACCTGTGAATAAAACTTCTGTTGCCGTAGATAAATCTTCAAATTTTGGAGCTTCTCTGTGAATTGGGCTACCATTTACTTTGTCAAGCTCAGGCAAACCATCAATTGCATCTCCCACAACATTAAATAATCTACCTTTAATATCTTCAGTAGCAGGCATTTTAATCGGGCTACCGGTTGCAACTACTGTCATTCCTCTTCTTAAACCGTCACTTGCATCCATTGCAATTGCACGAACAGTGTCTTCACCAATATGTTGTTGACACTCTAACACTAATTTTTCACCACCATCCTTCTCAACAAGTAGTGCATCTAAGATATTAGGTAACATAATATCTTCACCTTCGAAACTAACGTCAACTACAGGACCAATGATTTGGGTGATTTTTCCTTTATTTTCAGCCATTTATGTAAATTTTAATGTTGTGTTTTAAAAATCGGTGCGAAAGTAAAAATTTATGTTTCAAAAAGGAAATTTAGCTGCTAAATATTTAGAAAGTTTTCAACGAAATTTAGTTGAAGTCCTATTTTTGATAATTAGAGCTTGCTTAAAGGTTTTAATTTCGGTTGAATTACCTATTTTCGCACTCCAGATTGAAAATTTATCACAACATATCCGAATACAATTCTGAAAAACCAATTGTATTAACATCCGGCACTTTTGATGGAGTACATTTGGGGCATCAATCTATTTTAAACAGGGTTAATGAAATTGCGCAAAAAAACAATGCAGAGTCGGTTTTATTAACTTTTTTCCCGCATCCGAGATGGGTTTTATTCCCTGACAGTGAAAAAATAAAATTGATTAATACACTGGATGAAAAAACCAGATTAATTGAACGTTCGGGAATTCAACATCTAATTATTCATCCTTTTACCAAAGAATTTTCTAGAACTTCATCATTAGAATTTGTAAGAGACATTGTAGTAAATCATTTACACACCATTAAATTAGTTATCGGATACGACCATAGATTTGGTAGAAACAGAGAAGGCTCTTTTGAGCATTTAAAAGAGTTTGGACCACTTTACGGGTTTGAGGTAGAAGAAATTGAAGCGCAAGAAATTGATGACATAAATATTAGCTCCACAAAAATCAGAAACGCCATTACATCCGGTGATATCGTTTCCGCAAATTCATTTTTAGGTTATGACTTTATGCTTACCGGTGAAGTTGTGAAAGGCGATCAATTGGGAAGAACACTTGGCTATCCAACTGCTAATATTTACATCAAAGAAGATTATAAAATTTTACCATCTAATGGAGTTTATGCCGTAAGAGTGAAAATTGACGGAACTTTTTTTGGTGGAATGATGAACATTGGAAAAAGGCCAACAGTCAATGGAAAGCATGAATCGATAGAAGTTCATATTTTCGATTTTAACGAAGACATCTACAATAAAAAAATAGAAATTCAGTTGATAGAAAAGATTAGGGATGAAAAAAAGTTTAATGATACGGAAGAACTCAGAGCCCAACTGGAAAAAGACAAGTTTTACGCACTAAATATCGTTTGAATTCAAAAAAAACATACTTATTTTTCACTTTAATGTTTTCCATTTTGATTGGAAAATCACAGCTTCTGGATTCCATAGCTATTGATACCGTTAAAACTTATTACTCACTTGAAGATGCCTTAAAACAGCCTGATAAAGTTTACAAACTTGAGTTGCGGAAAGAAAAACTAACCCAATTTCCGGAAGAAATTTTTTTATTCAAAAACCTAAATTCACTAAATCTCAGTAAAAACAAAATTCCAACATTGCCTAAAGAAATAGGAACCCTAACCAATTTACAATATTTAGATATTTCATTAAACGACATTGATACTTTACCTAATGAAATAGGTAACTTGACAAACCTAAAAGAGTTAATCATCAATAGAATTAACATTACCTATTTACCTACAACCATTGGTAATTTAAACCAACTAGAATATCTTGATGCATGGGGAACATTCATCGAATATTTTCCTGATGAAATGAAAAAAATGTCATCCTTAAAAAAGCTGGATATTCGGGTAGTAAATATTTACCGAGAAGAAAAATTGCGCTTAAAAGAAATGCTGCCCAACACAAAAATATACTACGACAAAGGATGTGATTGCGGGAAAAAATAATCTACTTGTTCAACACAAAATTCTAGTTGTTCTTCAAAGTCATCTCCTTCAATTACAACATGAGGTAATTCTGCAAACAAATCCTCTTCCTCTGTAAAAATAAACCTTTTAGCATAGTCAGAAAGCTTGTAGTTTTCCTTTAACCAAATAGGAGTTTCACCAAGTTTTTCCTGGCAAAAAACATAATGCGTGAAAATAGTCGCCTCACAAAAAAGCAACTTCCCTCCCATTTCCAAAAATTCATTTTCTAAATTAAGTTGGCCTTGAGCAACTCGCTTCATATCACTTAATACCAAATTCCGTTGTACCATTTTTTGGTATTCAAGAGCGTAATCTTTTACTAAATAGGATTTAAAATTATGGGCAACTGCCTTAGCTAGTTTACTTTTTTTTTCGGAATTAAAACTTTCAAATGCAATTTTAGGAATACTCATGGTAACGCTTATCTGCAATATCAAAAAGTAGATTAGGGTCTTTCTCTAATATGTTTCCAACTACTATCATATCTGCACCAGCTTTGTAAGAATTTAAAGCTGCATCGGCTGACCTTATGCCGCCTCCAACTATTAAAGGAACAGAAATTGTTTTCTTAACAGCCAAAATCATTTCAATATTTATTGGTTTTTTCGCACCACTTCCACCGTCTAAATACATGAGTTTCAACCCTAAATATTCTCCTGCCAGAGCCGTAACAGCAGCTATTTCACCTTTTTCGTATGGAATTGGCATAGTATTGCTAATATACTGAGCAGTGGTTGAGGAACCGCAATCTATCAACAAATAGCCAGTTGATAAAACCTCCAAATTAGTTTTCTGTAAATAAGGAGTTGCAATAACATGTTGACCAATTAACAATTCAGGATTTCTACCGGAAATCAATGACAAAAACAAAATTCCATCAGCCATTGGATTCATTTGCAAAGGGCTACCGGGAAATATCACTACTTTTTTATCCGAATTATCTTTAATGACTTGAATCGTTTGATTTATTTCTCCTCCAACCATCAAGCTTCCACCCACAAAAAAGAAATCAATATTAGCCTCATTTGAAATTTTAATAATCTTCAGTAGGCTCGGTAAATCATACTTATCAGGATCAATCAAAACAGAGAGCATTTTCTTTCCTTGCTTACAATTTTGATTTATTAATTGATATATATTATCTGTTTTCAATCAGCACAAACTTAATCATTCGGCACAGTAAACTAGCATATAATCTTGAGTTTTTTCATAAAAAAGCTCAAGATTCACCTCTTTTTCTTTCATTATTTTACCATAAAAACTGCCATTATTGGATAAATCAAATGATTGTATCAAAAGCTCAGTTTTAAACTCAACATTTCCTTTAGCATACAGTTTAAACAATGCTTCCTTTGCACACCAGTAGGCATGCAATTTTTCAAGAGAATTAATTTCACTATTTTCTTCCTTACTCAAAAAGCGGGTTCTGATATTCTCTAGTTTTGGATTAAAAACCTGAATATCGACTCCCACTTCCACATCAGCCACTATACAGGCAACATAATTTCCTGAATGTGAAAAGGAAATTCCAGATTTAGAATCACTAAAATAAGGTTTACCGTTGGAAGTATATTTCAATTTAGTGACATCAAAACCAAGTTTATTTACCAATAATCTGGAGGCTATAAATTGTTTTTTTCTACTATCTAGTTTGAATTTATCCGTTTCACTGATATCTATAGCAGAAGCTTTTGCCAAAGCATACATTTCTGACAAGCTTTCTGCAATAGTCCATAAAACCAAAACAGCATTGTGCTTGTTTATATTTCTAGTAAGGCTTAGTGGCATTAAAAATTCATTGGTATTTAAGCAATTAGTTTAGTAACTTTGCCGTCCGAAATTAAAATTTTACAATTAAAACACATTTTATGAGCAACACTCAAGTTGAAAAATTACCTTACAAAGTAAAAGATATTTCTTTAGCCGCATGGGGAAGAAAAGAAATTAATTTAGCAGAAGCAGAAATGCCGGGCTTAATGGCAATTCGTGAAGAATATGGCGACAGCAAACCTTTAGCAGGTGCTAGAATAGCTGGATGTCTTCATATGACAATACAAACTGCCGTATTAATTGAGACATTAGTTCACCTTGGTGCTGATGTTACCTGGTCTTCATGTAACATTTTCTCTACACAAGACCATGCTGCCGCTGCAATTGCTGAAGCAGGAGTTCCAGTATTTGCATGGAAAGGAATGAACGAAGAAGAATTTGATTGGTGTATTGAACAAACACTTCACGCATTTAAAGATGGGCAACCGTTGAACATGATTTTAGATGATGGAGGTGATTTAACCAATATGGTTTTAGATAGATTTCCTGAACTAGTTAAAGACATCAGAGGTCTTTCTGAAGAAACCACTACCGGTGTTCACAGACTTTACGAAAGAATGAAGAAGGGAACTCTTCCTATGCCTGCCATTAACATCAATGACTCAGTTACTAAATCTAAGTTTGACAACAAATATGGTTGTAAAGAATCATTAGTTGACGCTATCAGAAGAGCTACAGATGTAATGATTGCAGGTAAAGTTGCTGTTGTTGCAGGTTACGGTGATGTTGGTAAAGGTTCTGCTGCTTCATTAAGAGGTGCAGGCGCAAGAGTAATTGTTACTGAAATTGACCCAATTTGTGCTTTACAAGCTGCTATGGATGGTTTCCAAGTAATTAAAATGGAAAGAGCAATTCCTATGGCTGACATAGTTGTTACTGCCACAGGTAACAAAGACATCATTACCGGAAAACATTTCGAAAAAATGAAAGACAAAACCATTGTATGTAATATCGGTCACTTTGATAATGAAATTGATGTAGCATGGTTAAAAAAGAATCACGGTAATACTAAAGAAGAAATTAAGCCACAGGTGGATAAATACACTGTTAATGGCAATGATATTATTCTTTTGGCGGAAGGTAGATTAGTAAACTTAGGTTGTGCTACCGGTCACCCTTCATTTGTAATGAGTAATTCATTTACCAACCAAACTTTGGCACAGTTAGAGTTATGGAAAAACCATAAAAACTACGAAAACAAAGTGTACATGCTTCCAAAACATTTAGATGAAAAGGTAGCTGCTTTACATTTAGCTAAAATTGGTGTTGAGCTGGAAGAATTAACTAAAGACCAAGCTGATTATATTGGCGTTGACGTTAAAGGTCCATACAAACCAGAATACTACAGATATTAATTTTCAATATAATTTACTGTCAAGACCACTCCGAAAAGGGTGGTCTTTTTTATTACATTTGCAGCCCAACTGACAAAATGTCGGTATTGCTTCAATGGCAGAATTATTGCTAAACCAATAACATTAAATTTTCAACCATGGAAGAGAATAAATTAAACGAAGAAGAACAAAAGGCTGAAGAGCAAATAAATCAGGAAGAAGAAATGTTTAAGTCAAAAAAGAAAGAAGAAAACCCTGAAAACCAATCCGAACAAAAAGAAGAAAAGAAAGAACTTAGCTGGGAAGAAAAGTATAACGAATTGAACGACAAGCACCTTAGGCTTTATTCTGAGTTTGAAAATTTTAGAAAACGTAACGCAAAAGAACGTATTGAACTTATCAAGTTTGCTTCAGAAGAAATTATTAAAGCTATCCTTCCTGTTGTAGATGATTTTGACAGAGCAATTAAACAAATTAATGAGCAACCTGACAAATTTGACATAGAAGGCATAAAACTAATTCACAACAAACTTTCCAACACACTTACACAAAATGGCCTAAAACCAATTGAATGTAAAGCGGGAGACAACTTTGACGTTAGCTCACATGAAGCCATAACTCAAATTCCGGCTCCTGAAGATAAACTAAAAGGAAAGGTGGTTGACGTAGTAGAAAAAGGCTACACGCTTCATGATAAGGTTATTCGTTATTCCAAAGTTGTAGTAGGTCAATAAAATTTCAGCATGGCAAAAAGAGATTATTACGAAATATTAGGAGTTAGCAAAAGTGCGTCTGCTGATGAAATAAAAAAAGCTTACCGAAAATTGGCCATGAAATATCATCCTGACAAAAATCCGGATGACAAAACTGCCGAAGAAAAGTTTAAAGAGGCAGCTGAGGCCTACGAAGTGTTAAGTAATCCTCAAAAAAAGCAACAGTATGACCAATTTGGACATTCTGCATTCGGTCAAGGTCAAGGAGGATTTGGCGGAGGTGGAATGGACATGAATGACATTTTTGAGCAATTTGGAGATATTTTTGGCGGAGCATTTGGTGGCGGATTTGGAGGTTTTAGTGGCGGTGGAAGAAGAAAAGCCAGATACAAAGGAACAAGCTTAAGAATAAAAGTAAAACTTACTTTAGAAGAGGTTCAAAAAGGAGCCACAAAAAAAATTAAAGTAAAAAAGTTAGTTAATGCACCGGGAGTGGAATTTGGCGATTGTTCTGTTTGTCATGGCTCAGGTCAAGTAACTAGAGTAAGCAACACTTTTTTAGGAAGAATGCAAACTTCAGCACCATGCGATAGTTGTAGAGGAACCGGACAAAAAATCACTAAAAAACCTAAAGAAGCAGACGTAAACGGTCAACTGACAAAAGAAGAAGTTATTTCAATAGACATTCCTGCAGGAGTTGAAGACGGTATGCAGCTTTCAGTATCAGGAAAAGGAAACGAAGGACCTTTTAATGGCGTAAACGGAGATTTAATAGTAGCCATTGAGGAAATTCCACACGAAATTTTTAAACGAGAGGGAAACCATGTTGTTTACAGACACAACATTAGCATTCCGGAAGCAATACTAGGCGCAAATGCTGAAATTCCTACGCTTGACGGTAAAGTAAAAATAACACTTGAAAAAGGAACCCAATCGGGTAAAATACTTCGTTTAAAAGGCAAAGGAATTCCTGATGTAAACGGCTATGGAAAAGGCGACCAGCTAATAGAAGTTCATGTTTATATCCCAAAGGACATTACCAAAGAAGAAAAGCAATTTCTTGAAAAATCTATGGAATCAGGAAGCTTTAAGCCAAATCCTTCAGAAGGTGAAAAAGGCTTTTTCGATAAAGTAAAAGACTATTTTCATGTTCTTGTAATTTGTGTTGGTTCTTTTTTTAGTTAGCCTCTTTCATATTTAGTTTTTCTTAAATTAGCCCTTTCTTATGCTAAGAACAGAACATATTGTTAAAACCTATGCGCATCATACTGCATTGAATGATGTTTCTATTGAGGTTCCTCCACAAAGTATTTTTGGTTTGCTTGGTCCAAATGGGGCTGGTAAAACATCTTTGATAAGAATCATTAATCAAATTACAGGACCGGATAGCGGAAAAGTTTTTCTAAACAATGAGCCTCTACAACCCAAACATATTGAAATGATTGGCTACCTGCCGGAGGAAAGAGGTTTATACAAAAAAATGAAAGTAGGCGAACAGGCTATTTATTTAGCCATGTTAAAGGGAATGGATAGAAAAGTGGCCAAAGAAAAACTAATTGAATGGTTTAAGCGATTTGATATTATTAACTGGTGGAACAAAAAAGTGGAAGAACTATCAAAAGGAATGGCACAAAAAGTCCAGTTTATAGTTACTGTTTTGCATGAGCCAAAGCTTCTTATTCTTGACGAACCTTTTTCCGGTTTTGACCCCATTAATACTCAAATTATAAAAAACGAAATACTTTCACTTAAAGAAAAAGGAACTACTGTTATTTTCTCAACTCACAACATGAGCTCTGTGGAAGAAATTTGCGACCATATTGCTTTAATCAACCGTTCAAAGAAGATATTGGATGGAAAAGTAAATGAGATTAGACAAGAGTTTAAAGACAACACATGGAAGGTTGAGTTTAAAGGGCAAATGATTGCTTTTACCAATTCACTTTGGACAGCCGGAGAAATAATTGACAAGCAAACCGTAAAGGATATTAACTCAGTTGTTATAAAACTAGATGAATCTTCTAAGATTAATCAAGTGCTACAAAATGTTCTTTCGCAAGTAGAAATTATTTCTGTAAACGAAATACTTCCTAGCATGAATGATATTTTCATCAAAAAAGTAAGTGAAATTAATGCTGAAGTATCTGCCGCATGAATAAAATTTGGCTCATCATAAAGCGAGAATATCTCACAAGAGTTAAAAAGAAATCATTTATTCTTTTAACCATTCTTGGGCCTATTTTAATGGCAGCAGTAATGATTGTTCCGGCTTGGATTGCATTAAAAGACAAAGATTTTCAAATTGTAGAAGTAGTTGATGAAACAGGAGTTTTAGGAAAAGAATTGAAGTCTACAACTGATGTTGGGTTTTATCATAACTATGATAATTTGCCCGATGCAAGAGAAAATCTTTACAAAGAAAATTACACTTCCATTCTCTACATCCCTAGAAATTTTATTCACTCTGAAGTTCAAGTTTACTATAGAAAACAACCGGGTGTAAGCACTATTCAATTTTTAAAAAACTCGGTAAAAGGTTTGATTGAAGATGACTATTTACTTCAAAAATGTGGAATTACTAGAAGTGATTTAAAAAATGAAGTGCCTGGAATAAACATTACCACTCATAAACAAAATGAAAATGGAAGTATAGAACAGACTTCAAATACAGGAAGCATGATAATAGGTATTGGTGCTGCTTTATTAATTTATATGTTCATCTTCATTTATGGTGTGCAGGTAATGAGAGGGGTAATAGAAGAAAAAACCAGCCGTATAGTTGAAATCATTATTTCTAGCGTTAAGCCGTTTCAATTAATGATGGGGAAAATTGTAGGAATTGCCATGGTGGGATTAACCCAATTTCTGCTTTGGATAATACTTTCAACTATATTCATTCAAATTGGTGGAGTTGCAATAGC